>DAOVVQ010000057.1 GCA_030637065.1 Planctomycetota bacterium | reverse complement strand
CCGTCGATATATCCGAAAGAGTGCTCCGTGAAGTCTATCTCCCGCCTTTTAAGGCTGCCATCGACGAAGGCGCCCTCAGCGTCATGACTTCATTTAACGAACTTAACGGAGTTCCCGCCACAGCCAACAGCTTTCTCCTGAAAACGATCCTTAGAGACGAATGGGGCTTCGACGGTTTTGTGGTAACCGACTATACCTCCATCAATGAAATGATCAAACACGGCACCGCCGCCGATGAATACCAGGCCGGCGAGCAGGCCCTCCTTGCAGGCGTTGACATGGACATGCAGGGGGAAGTTTACGACAAGTACCTTGAGAAGCTGGTTGCCGATGGCATAGTCACCGAAGACCACATCGACAATGCAGTACGAAATATCCTGAACATTAAACTCAAGCTGGGCCTGTTTGACGATCCATACCGATATTGCGACGAGGAGCGGGAAAAAAGGCTCATATACTCGAAGCCGCATCTGAAAGCCGCTTACGATATGGCGTGCAGTTCTTTTGTGCTGCTGAAAAATGACGACCGGCTTCTGCCCTTAAAGTCCGGACGGAATATCGCGGTCATCGGCCCTCTTGCCGAGGCTCAAAGGGACCTTTTAGGCTCATGGCAGGCTGTCGGCGAGTGGGAAAACGCCGAGACGGTTCTAAACGGGATCAAAAGGAATAATGTCGCAGGCAAGACGGCTTTCGCGAAGGGTTGTGACATCGCCTCCGATGACAGATCCGGCTTCGCCGAAGCCGTAAAGGTCGCCCGAAACAGCGATACCGTCGTAATGGTGCTCGGTGAGGCCTGGAACATGACCGGCGAGGCAGCCAGCCGGACCGATATCGATATCCCCGGAGTGCAGACCGAACTCCTCGAAGAGATAAAGAAAACAGGCAGACCCATAGTTCTTATCCTGATGAATGGCCGTCCCCTCACCCTTGAGAAGGAATCTTTATTGGCTGATTCGATCCTCGAAGTGTGGCTCCCCGGTCTGGAAGGTGGCAAGGCCGCCGCTGACACTATATTCGGCAAATACAACCCCTCCGGCAAACTGCCCGCAACCTTCCCCCGCAATGTCGGACAGATCCCAATCCATTATAATATGAAAAATACCGGTCGCCCAGCCGACCCAGCCAAACCCGATTTCAAGTACGCCTCCAGGTACATAGACAGCCCCAACGCCCCGCTTTACCCGTTCGGATTCGGCCTTAGTTACACGAAATTTACTTATTCCGACCTCAAACTTAACAGCCGAACCCTTAAGCCCGGAGGCAAAATAACTGTAACAACAACGGTTAAAAATACCGGCGACCACGACGGCAAAGAGGTCGTGCAGTTATATATCCGCGACCTTGTCGCAAGCGTAACCCGCCCTGTCAAAGAGCTTAAAGGATTCCAGAAGATCAAACTAAAAAAAGGCGAGAGCCGGAGAATCGTATTCGCCGTGGGTAAGGAACAATTACAGTTCCTCAGGCGTGACATGACATGGGGGACGGAACTGGGCCAATTCGAGGTCTTCGTCGGAACCAACAGCAGAGATGTGAGATCGGCCAAATTTGAACTGATAAAATAGCAATATTACACAGGGACGGATCGTTTTACTCTGACTTATGAAAAACTCAATTATAAATAACAACCGGCTGTTAAAGCGTCTTTCTGTGTTTTTACTGCTCATTATCGTCCCGGCGTGCGGCAAAAAAGCTCCCGTCGAAGGGATCCGGGGCCTGACAGCAACCGGCCACGATAGCCGAATAGACGTGCAGTGGGAGCCGGCGGACGATGAATATTTAGCTGGATATAATATCTATCGGTCGCCTGAAGAAAACGGGCCCTTTGCAAAGCTGAATCAGGACCCGCATCCCACGCATATTTATAGCGATTTCTTCGGTGAAAATGATAAAACCTTCCACTACCGGGTGAGCAAGGTCTTTGAAAATGGCAAAGAGTATTCGACATTATCACCGTCCGTCTCTGCAAACTCCAGAGCTATGACCGACGAGGAGTTGCTCACATCGGTTCAGGAGGCGACGTTTCGATATTTCTGGGATAATGCCCACCCCGTAAGCGGCCTGATAAGAGAGCGAAACCACCTCAAAGACCGCTGCACGATCGGCGGGACGGGCTTTGGGATCATGGCGATCATGGTCGGCGCCGACAGAGGTTTTGTAACCCGCGACGCCGCAGCCGAAAGACTGCTGACGATCTTAACGTTTCTCGAAGAAAAGGCCGAGCGATTTCACGGGGTATGGTCGCACTGGCTCGATGGAATAACCGGAGAGGCGGTCCCATTCGCCAGAAGCGGCGATATCCGCGCCGACGATGGGGCCGATATCGTGGAAACCTCGTTTCTGATACAGGGGATGCTGACCGTCAGGCAGTATTTTGATCGCGACGACCCGGTGGAAAATGAAATCCGCCGGCGAATAACCGGATTATGGCGTCAGGTCGAGTGGGACTGGTTCCTCAGATACCCGGATGGAAAGCGGCTCTACTGGCACTGGTCGCCGAACTACGGCTGGATGATGGACCATGCAATCGGCGGGCACTTCAACGAGTGCATGATCACCTATCTGCTGGCGATCGCATCGCCGACGCACCCGATACCGCCGGAATGTTATCACGAAGGCTGGATAGGCGACCCCGAGGAATACGCAAACGGAAACGAATACTACGGATACAAACAATGGGTCGGATGGCCCAAGGGCGGCAGGCTGTTCTTTACGCATTACTCTTTTATCGGTTTCGATCCGCGCGGAAAAAGCGATGGCTTCTGCAATTACTTCGACAACAGCCGGAACATCTCGCTGATACACCGCGCATACAGCATCGAAAATCCAAACAACTTCAAAGGATACGGACCGCTCGTCTGGGGCCTGACCTCCTGCGACACGCCGGACGGCTATCGCGGGCTCGACCCCTTAACACGGGACAACGGAACGATCGCACCGACAGCCGCCATCAGCGCAATGCCCTATACCCCCGAAGAATCCATCGCGACCCTTAAGCACTATTACCATGAATACGGCGACCGGCTTTGGGGGCCGTTCGGCTTCCACGATTCGTTCAACCTCGATCGAGACTGGTTCGCCAAAAGCTATCTGGCGATCGACCAGGGACCGATCATCTGCATGATCGAGAACTACCGCACGGCCCTGTGCTGGAGGATGTTCATGTCGAACCCTGAGATAGAGCCGATGCTCGAAGCGATCGGCTGGGAAATTGACGATCCAGCTAAGTAAGAATGGTCGTCGCTGATAATTCTCGCAGTTTGCTCCGTCAAAATGCGAATCTTGCGGCAAGCATCCTCGTTTTTGCCCACTTAACGCCCACTTTTGCCTTGGCACGCGGTTTGCTTTTCTTTCTTATCGGGAATGGATGTTACGCTAAATGGATTTCAGGCAAGGTTTCGTCGGAGGGCGTAAGGATGGCAAACGCACAACCGAACAGAAAAACGCGGCAGTCAGAGGCAAGCACAAGAATACTAACAACGCTCCTCGAGCGGCTCAGCCACGGCGAAAACCCCCGCCTGCTGCGGAAGGAGGCCGTTAAACTGGTCAGTTCCATCGCGCCGGGCGAGATCGCCGCCGCCGAGCGAAACCTCATCCACGAAGGCTACTCGACCAAACGGGCACGCCAATTGCTCCGCACCTTCGTCGTAATGGGCATCCTCGAAGGCAGCGGCTCGGGCTTCCGCGCCAAGCTGCGATTCGGCCATATCCTGCGAAAGGTCACAGCCGAGCACGACATGATCCGCTGCTTCATCGTCGATCTCCGCACCGTCGTCAGGGATATCGAGGTCGCCGGCTCACTGACCGATGTCAGCAGCCAATATCGCCGCCTCTCTCACATCATCGAGCACCTCGATGCAGCCGTCGAGCACTTTCAGCGGGAAGACGAGGTCATCTTTCCCACCATACGAAGGCACGGCTGTAGCGGTCTTTGCCGCAGCGCCCAGTGCGAACATTCGTATTTCAAGGTCGCCATCGACGATCTCGTCCGCCTGGTCAATACCTACGATGAGGAGCGGTACAGCGAATTCATCATCCGACTCAAGTTCATCACGCTGCACTTTTGCCGGGCCGTGATGGACCATTTCGCCCAGGAAGAAGAGATCCTCTTCCCCATCGCCATCGAGATTATCACCGACCCGAAGGTCTGGCTCAGAATGAAGGCGGTTTGCGACGAAATAGGATACTGCGGAGTACACGTCTGATCGCAACAAAAAACTGCACGCCAGTCCGTCAGCATGGGTGGCAGCGTGTTTGCGCAGCAAACCGATAGTGGGTGCCAATGTGCAATCGCCCATCGGTCCCGATAAATCGGGACGCGCTGCCACCCTTGCTGCGAACTGTGAATTCGATCGTCGATGTGCTGCTACCGGCAGCTATACACAACAATGCCCTATCGCGTCCGCCGGTAGCGATGGTAGTCGATCCCTAATTCCTTGACCTTGTAGCGGATGATCCGGGCGGTTGTGCCGAGGTCCCGGGCCGTCCCCGCAAGGTTGCCGTTGCATCGCTTAAGGGCGTCGACGATGATGTCCCGCTCGAACAGCGCGGTTTTTTCGCTCAGCGACCCGGTTCCGATCGTATCTGTCGCGTCGGACGTTTGCAGCGTGGGCGGCAGATGATGGCCGTGAATGACATTATCCGTAGTAAGCAGCACAGCCCGTTCGATGCAGTTTTCCAACTCGCGGACGTTTCCCGGCCAGTGGTACGCAATCATCATGTTGATCGCCGGCGTGCTGATCCGCCTTATGTCCTTGCCCATCCTGCCGGCGTACTGCTCGATGAAAAAATCGGCCAAAAGCAGGATGTCGTCCTTGCGGTCGCGCAGGGGCGGCAGGAAGATGGGGAAGACATTTATGCGGTAGTAGAGGTCCTGGCGGAACGTCCCATCGTCGACGGCTGTTTCCAGATTCCGATTGGTTGCGACTATGATGCGGGTGTTTGCCTTGATGGTGCGATTGCTGCCGACCCGCTGGAATTCACGTTCCTGAAGCGCCCGAAGCAGCTTTACCTGCGTAGCTTGGGAGAATTCGCCGATCTCGTCGAGAAAGAGCGTCCCGTTATCCGCTTCCTCGATGCGTCCTTTGCGGCTTTGGGTTGCGCCGGTGAAGGCGCCTTTTTCATGGCCGAACAGTTCGCTTTCGAGCAGGTTTTCGTTTAGCGCTGCGCAGTTTACGCGGACAAAGGGTCCCTTGGCCCTTGGGCTGGAATAGTGTAATGCGTGTGCGACGAGTTCCTTGCCCGTCCCGCTTTCGCCGCGAATGAGAACGGTCGTATCGCTGGCAGCCACCTGGTGGATAGCGCGGTAGACCTCGCGCATGGCGTTCGAGTTGCCGATGATATTCTCGGGTCGGAACTTATCCTGAAGCTCGTTGCGGAGCCGGAGGTTCTCGTCCTCGAAGGCCTCTCTCTGGTGAGCGATCTCCCTCTGGGCGCGGACGCTGTTGGCGATCATGCTCGCGACGATACTCAGGGCACGCTGATCTTCTTCGAGCGCGGCTAACCGGGCAAAAACGCGGTCGACGGATATCGTCCCGATCACTTCGCGACCGATCATGATCGGCACGCAGATGAAACTGATCTCCTCATCGGTGTCGCTTTGTCGGTTGAAGCGGTTCAGGAAAAGCGGCTCCTGCGAGACCTTCGGGATCGCCATGGCCTTTCCGGTCTGCATTACCTGGCCGGTTACCCCTTCGCCTATCCTGTATCGCACAGCCAGCCGCTGCTGCTCGGGGATGTTGTGAGCGACCTCGATCATAATGTCGCTCCCATCGGGGGCGAGCAGCGTAACCGTTCCGCAGTTCATTCCAAGTTCGCGGTCCAGCGTGTCGAGGACCTCAGTTAAAGCCTGCTTCTGCGGGGTGCCAGCGGTCAGAATATGGCTGATCTGGTAGAGGGTTTCCATCTGGTGGCCATGCCGGCTGGGCAGGGGCGCCTGGCTATCCGGTTCTGTATTTTTGCTTGCCACAACTAATGCTCCTTATTGTAAGATTCGGTGCCCATTAAGACATAATTGTAACATATCGTGCCATGAAAAACAAATATGTAATTTATGCAATGACGGCAAATGGGCGAGTAATACACGTAACTCCTTGTGTTAGCAGTAGTTATAAAATTAAAATTTTTCTGGCACGGCCCTTGCTAATACCTACCACCGAACCTGGTTCGAACCGTTCATTGTAAATTGAGTTAACGTTTTTGGTTGGATTAATGGAATTTTCAAATTGTCAGGAGGTTTAGCAAGATGGAGTTATTGAAATTTGCAGTTATTGGATTGAGTGTGTTTGCGGTGGGTTCGTCTATGGCGATCGCGGAAGAGCCGGTTGAGTTTGAGTTGACGGCGGATTATTTCGGTAAGTATATCTGGCGAGGTCAAAATCTCAGTGATGACCCGGTTTTTCAGCCGGGGCTAAGTGCCGGCTTTGGTGGTTTAACTGCGGCGATCTGGGGCAATATGGATACGACTAACATAAACGGCAACAGCGGCGATTTTTCGGAGGTCGACTATTCGTTTGACTATTCATCGGATCTGCCGGGCGTCGATGGCGTGGGTTACTCGGTTGGTTTGATCTATTATGATTTTCCCGGGACAGCGGTCAAGGATACGACGGAGGCTTACTGGGGTCTGAGTTTTGATCTGCCGTTTAGTCCCTCTGTAACGGTGTATCATGACCTTGACGAGGCGGAGGGTTCTTATGTCGCGCTGGGCGCCGGGTACAGTGTCGAAGAGATCGGCGAACTGGCGGCGGGCGTCCCTGTCGGGTTGGATATCGGTGCGAGCCTTGGCTGGGGGAGCGGTTCTTACAATGATTATTATTGGGGGGTCGACGAGAACAAGATGCAGGACCTTGCAGTCTCGGTAGGGTTTCCGGTGGAGCTTGGCGGATGGACCGTGACGACGAGTTTGAACTATGTTGCGCTGGTCAGCGACGATATACGGAATACCGATGCGTATGGAACGAACAGTGATTACTTTTTTGCGGGTGTGAGTTTGTCAAAAGGTTTTTAGGGACATTTTTTGAAAGGGTAGTAAAGTGAGAAAGTTGCTTTTTGGTGTCATTTTGTTATTGGCAGGCGTAATGGTCATGCCGGTGTATGGTGAATCGAGTAGCGGTGATGTCGCTGCGGTCGAGGCGGCAAAGGAAGAATTGCAGCTTAACCTTAACATCGTGTGGACCTGTATAGCGGCGTTTCTGGTGTTCTTCATGCAGGCTGGTTTCGCGATGGTCGAGGCTGGTTTTACGCGGGCCAAGAACGCGGTGAATATTCTTATGAAGAATCTTATGGATTTTTCCGTTGGGACTATAGCGTTCTTCCTTATCGGGTTCGGTCTGATGTTCGGCGAGAGCAACGGCCTGTTCGGGACTACGCTTTTCGGTATGAGCGGTGTTGAGCCCGGTACTGACTGGAACTGGACGTTTCTTATATTCCAGACGGTGTTCGCAGCTACTGCCGCGACGATCGTTTCCGGTGCGATGGCTGAGCGTACCAAATTTGTCGGCTATCTTGCTTACAGCTTCTTTATTACGCTGCTGATCTACCCGATCTTCGGGTCGTGGGCCTGGGGTGGTTTGTTAGATGGCGGCGGGTGGCTCGAGAATATCGGCTTCCTGGACTTTGCCGGCTCTACCGTGGTTCACTCCGTGGGTGGTTGGCTTGCTCTTGCCGGTGCGATCGTTTTAGGGCCCCGGGTCGGCAAGTACGGACCCGATGGCAAGCCCAAGGCTATCCTTGGCCATAACATACCGTTGGCGGCTCTTGGTGTGTTTATCCTTTGGTTCGGCTGGTTCGGATTTAATCCCGGCAGTACCACGACCGGGGACGGATCGATCGGTTATATTGCGGTAACTACGAATATTGCCGCTGCGGCGGGTGCGATCGTTGCGATGTGTGTTTCATGGGTGATGATCAAGAAACCCGATGCCTCGATGGCCTTAAACGGTGCATTGGCCGGCCTGGTTTCCATTACCGCCGGCTGTGATGGGGTTTCTCCGATCGGTGCGATGATAATAGGCGCGATCGGCGGGGCACTGGTTGTTGTTAGCGTTTTGTTTATCGATGACGGGCTGAAGATCGACGATCCCGTCGGTGCTGTGAGCGTTCACGGTGTCTGCGGGGCGTGGGGTACTCTCGCCGTTGGGCTGTTTAATATCGACAGCGGCCTGTTCTACGGCGGCGGCCTAAAGCAGCTTGGTGTTCAGATGCTGGGTGTCGGTTCGGCTTTTGTGTGGGCGTTTGGCCTTGGGTTGGTTCTGTTCTATGCTATAAGCAAGACCATTGGGCTGCGTGTCAGCAGCGAAGAGGAGCTTAAAGGGCTTGATATCGGCGAACACGGTATGGAGGCTTATGCAGGCTTCCAGATCTTTTCGGTAATGTAATCGCGATCAATGAGAAAGGAAGGCAAGAGATGAAACTTGTAATAGCTTATATTCAGCCGCACAAACTTGAGGATGTCAAGAAGGCCCTGTTTGCGGCGGACATCGGTAAGATGTCCGTGACGAACGCCCTGGGTTGCGGCGAACAGCAGGGCTACGAGGAAAGCTATCGCGGCATTAAGTTCGAGGTGAACCTGCTTAAGAAGGTCCGGATCGAGATCGGTGTCAACGACGATTTTGCGGATAAAACGGTCGAGGCAATAGTCGCCGGCGCCAAGACGGGGGCGATCGGTGACGGTAAGATCTTTGTGCTCGACCTGCCCGAATGTATTCGAATCCGAACCGGCGAAAAAGGTTCGGATGCTATCGGCTGATCGGACCAAACGGCTTTTCTTTCAAAATCCGTTTGAGCGTCCTGCACTGGTGCGGTGCAGGGCGTTTTTTCTGTTTGGGCTGGGCAATGTGCTACAAAAATGTCACATTCCCCGATGTTGCAACATAAATGTCGTAGAATTGTGTAGCAGCCGGATTTGGGTTTGCGATGTATCTCTTGTTGTTGCCGGGACTTATGGATAATAGTATTGATTGGCACGGAGGTTGCGTATATAATCCGACAGTTGTTTGGTCCAATGGGCGTGATTTTTCGCCTTCAGGCACTATGGTCGGTTCGCTGGTGTTGAACTATTAAATGGATATTGAAAGGAAATGTTATCATGATGCCGAAAGATTTTTTTGAATTTGCCAGGAAGAACAATGCCAAGATGGTTGACCTGAAATTTGTCGACCTTTTGGGCACATGGCAGCACTGCTCTTATCCTATTGAGGTCCTTGATGAGGATACGTTCAAGGAGGGTCTGGGTTTTGACGGCTCTTCGATTCGCGGCTGGCAGGATATCCATCAGTCGGACATGCTGGCGATGATGGACCCGAGCACAGCGGTGCTGGACCCGTTCTTTAAGGACCCGACGGTCAGTGTGATCGCCAACATCATCGATCCGATGACTAAGGAAGAGTATACCCGGGACCCGCGGCATGTTGCCCGCAAGGGTGCGGCGTATCTCAAGGAGACGGGTATTGCCGATACGTGCTTTATCGGTCCCGAGCCGGAGTTTTTCATCTTTGACGAGGTTCGTTACGAGCAGAATCAGCATACGGGCTTCTACAAGATCGACTCTGTCGAGGGTGCGTGGAATACGGCTCGTTTTGAAGAGCCCAACCTCGGGTACAAGCCCGGCTTTAAGGGCGGCTACTTCCCTGTCAGCCCGACGGACACGTATCATGACCTTCGCGGTGAGATGACCAAGGAACTTCAGAAGGTCGGTATCGTAGTCGAAGCTCATCATCATGAGGTCGCTACCGCAGGCCAGGCCGAGATCGACATGAAGTACGACGAGCTGGTCAAGATGGCCGATCAGTTCATGTGGTACAAGTATATCATCAAAAATGTCGCCAGGGCCAACGGCAAGACAGTGACGTTTATGCCCAAGCCGGTGTTCGACGATAACGGCAGCGGCATGCACTCGCATATCTCGCTCTGGAAAGACGGAAAGCCGCTGTTTGCCGGTGACGGTTACGCGGGGCTTAGTGAAATGGGACTTTATGCCTGTGGCGGAATTCTCAAACATGCTCCTGCGATCCTTGCGTTTGGTGCACCTACGACAAATTCGTATCGTCGTCTTGTCCCCGGTTTCGAGGCCCCTGTGAACCTGGTTATGTCGGCGAGGAATCGTTCGGCTGCGGTTCGTATTCCGATGTATTCGCAGAAGCCGGCGGCCAAGCGGCTTGAGTTCCGCTGTCCCGATCCGACGGCCAACGGTTATCTGACGTGGACCGCGATGATGATGGCGGCCCTTGACGGCATTCAGAATAAGATCGATCCGGGTGACCCGCTTGAGGTGGACATCTACGAACTCGAGGCCAGCGAACTTGCCAAGTACAGGAAAACTCCCGCCTCGCTTGGCGACGCGATCGATGCCCTGGAAAAAGACCATGCGTTCCTGACAGCCGGTGGCGTGTTCACCGACGACCTGGTGCAGATGTGGATCAAGTGGAAGCGTGAAGAGGAGCTTGACCAGATGGCCCTTCGGCCCCATCCGCATGAGTTTAACCTGTACTACGACAGTTGATAGCCGGTATGAGACCTCTGAAAAACTATGATACCCTTGCTATGGTCGTTGTTTTTGGAACAAAAACAAACCTGGCAGTGAAATACACCCTGTTTTTCAGGGGACCCGGTAAAAACGAGCTATCAGGCTGAAAAATTGACATTGAGGGGTTATAACCTGCTGCCCGGAATGGCTGACGCTGTTTCGGGCAGTTTTTTTGGTATGGGGCGGTAGAATGAGTGCAGGCGCGAATTTATTAGCAATTAAGAATGCGACATAAGTAGAGCTTATGATATGTATTAGGAGAATAACTGACGCTTCGCCGGGGAAAAGCCGTATGATGGGGATTATACAACAGGATTGGTCAATAAGCATGGATGTTTGCTGCAACTGTTTTTTTGCTGATGCAGAGTTTGGAAATCTGAATTTTTGTAAACGAAAAGAGTGTTTTGTGTTCCGCAAGCTGCTAAAATAGCTTAACTTGTGGCAATATCAATAAAATGCTGACAAAGACTTAATTAGGGAGGTTACTAAAATGGGAGTTAATGCCATTATTCAGGCGGTTTATGAACAGGTTCTTCAGCGTAATCCTGGAGAGACGGAGTTTCATCAGGCAGTTAAAGAGGTTTTGGACTCTCTGGGGCCAGTCATAGAGAAGCATCCGGAATATGTCGATGCAAAGATACTTGACCGTATCGTTGAGCCCGAAAGGCAGATCATGTTCCGTGTGCCTTGGCAGGATGATAAAGGTAACGTCCAGGTAAATCGTGGATTCAGGTTTGAGTTTAATAGTGCCCTTGGGCCTTATAAGGGCGGCCTTAGATTCCACCCTACGGTCTACGCCGGTATCTTGAAATTCTTGGGCTTCGAGCAGGTATTTAAGAATTCCCTTACAACTCTGCCAATGGGCGGTGGTAAAGGCGGGTGCGACTTTGATCCCAAGGGGAAAAGTGACAATGAAGTCATGCGTTTCTGTCAGAGTTTCATGACAGAACTTTGCCGTCATATAGGCCCGGATACCGATGTACCCGCGGGTGACATCGGTGTCGGCGGACGTGAAATTGGTTTCATGTTCGGTCAATACAAGCGTATTCGTAATGAGTTCACCGGCATTCTTACCGGCAAAGGCCTGAATTGGGGCGGATCGCTCATTCGGCCGGAAGCGACCGGATACGGATGTGTTTACTACGCCGAAGAAATGCTAAAGACACGCGGCGAGAGCTTCGACGGTAAGGTCTGTACCGTTTCCGGCTCGGGAAATGTCGCTCAGTACACAATAGAAAAACTTAACCAGCTTGGTGCAAAATGTGTAAGCCTTTCCGATTCCAACGGCACAGTTCATGACCCCAACGGGATTGATGCGGAAAAACTCGCTTTTGTGATGGAATTGAAGAACGTAAAACGCGGACGCATCAAAGAATATGCTGACAAATTCAAAGTCGATTACATGGAAGGCAAACGGCCCTGGGGCATTAAATGCCACTGTGCTTTCCCGAGCGCCACGCAGAACGAGGTAGATGCCGATGACGCAAAAACACTTTTGGCTAACGGTTGTTATGTCGTATCAGAAGGTGCGAATATGCCAAGTACGCCTGAGGCTGCTGAACAATTTATCGCTCAGAAGATACTCTACGGTCCGGCCAAAGCGGCGAATGCCGGTGGTGTTGCCACTTCCGGTTTAGAGATGTCGCAGAACTCTCAGCGACTTTCATGGACGCGTGAACAAGTTGACGAACAACTTCAAAATATTATGATCAGTGTTCACAAACAATGTTTTGATGCCGCAGAAGAGTATGGTCAGTCAGGCAATCTTGTGATGGGTGCCAATATAGCAGGCTTTGTCAAAGTGGCCGATGCGATGCTCGATCAGGGCCTCGTATAAGAAGCACTTGACATTTACAGCGAATTCGAAAAGGGCACCTGTCACTGATGGGTGTCCTTTTTTTATTGTATTAAGAAAGGTTGATCTATGGCAGCGTGGGCAAGTACCGGATTGAAGGGCCTTGATGAAATACTTTGCGGTCTGAACAAAGGTGATAACGTTGTTTGGCAGGTGGATAGCATCAAAGATTATTGCCGCTGTGTTACCGCATATGTAAAAAAGGCGATTGAGGACAAACGCAAAGTTATTTATATGAGGTTCGCTCGCCATGAGCCGCTTGTAAAAGAACAGCCCGGTGTCACGGTATATCAGCTCGATGCAACCAAGGGCTTCGAAACCTTTTCAACGCAGGTTCACAGTATAATTTCTCACGAAGGAATTGAAGTATATTATGTTTTCGATTGTCTCTCGGACCTGCTCTCTGCATGGGCAACCGATATGATGATCGGCAACTTTTTCAGGGTGACATGTCCGTACCTTTTTGAGCTTGACACAATTGCCTACTTTGCAATACTGCGAAATCATCATTCATTTAAAACGATCGCCCGTATTCGCGGAACGACACAAGTGTTACTGGATGCCTATGATTTTGAAGACAGATTCTATGTTCATCCATTAAAGGTCTGGGAACGCTATTCTCCGACAATGTTCCTTCCGCATATACAACGAGGAGACAGTTTTTTGCCGATTATCAACAGTGTGGATGCGACGGAAGTATTCTCACATATTGCCGGCAGAGGTTTGGACGGTTCGGCAAGAGCGCTGGATTATTGGGACCGTCAGTTTTTGCAGGCAGATGGCTTGCTGGGCGAACCTTCGGACTCTGAAAAAGTTAAAGAGACTGTCAGCCATCTTTGCACGATAATGATTGGGCGTGAGAGAAGGATTTCAGGCCTGGCACGAAGTTTGTTTTCACTTCAAGATCTTACAAATATCAAGAGCCGGTTGATTGGAAGCGGATTCATTGGGGGTAAAGCCGCAGGTATGCTTTTGGCTCAAAAGATATTGTTTAGGGATAGTTCTTTTGACTGGGACAGGCAGATCGAGCCTCATGATTCATTTTATGTGGGTTCTGATAATTTTTACAGCTACATAATCGAGAACGGCTGGTGGAAGCTGCTTATGGAGCAGAAAACAAAAGAGGGTTATTTTAAATTAGCTCCTGAGATGAAAGAAAATCTGTTGAATGGAACGTTCCCGGAAACAATGCGCGAACAATTTCAGGAAATGATAGAATACTTCGGCCAATCTCCTATTATAGTACGCTCAAGCAGCCTGTTGGAAGATTCTTTTGGCAACGCATTTGCAGGTAAATATGAAAGTATATTCCTCGTCAATCAGGGGGGGCCTGACCAGCGTTATGAACAATTTGAAGAGGCTGTCAGAAAAGTCTATGCAAGTACTATGAGTGAAGATGCATTGACATATCGTCTGAAAAGGGGTTTGGACCAGCAGGATGAGCAGATGGCGCTGCTGGTTCAGAGGGTGTCAGGCTCACACAAAAAGCAATACTTTTTCCCCGATCTTGCAGGCGTGGGCGTCTCTTATAACACATTTGCCTGGAAGCCGCATCTCGACCCCAAAGCGGGTATGCTGCGATTGGTTTTCGGTCTTGGTACAAGGGCGGTGGACCGTGTCGAGGATGACTATCCGCAAACGATAGCACTCGATGAGCCTTTGCTAAGGCCCTATTCGGGAACTGAAGACGCTATAAAGTTCTCGCAGCACAATGTTGATCTGCTTGACACCAGTGAGAACAGTTTAAGAACCGTAGGCCTGGCGAAGTTGCTTGAGGACGATCTCGATATAAGGTTGGATCTTATAGCGACACGAGACTATAGAATGGAGCGGAAGATAAAGACAATGGGTATGAAGGCCCGGCAAATGTGGGGGCTGACATTCAAGAGGTTGTTATCCGAAACAAATTTTACTTCGACTATGCAAAGATTGCTTAAAATCCTGGAAAACTATTACCAATATCCTGTTGATATTGAGTTTACCGTTAATTTTACTGAAAATGAAATGTTCAAAATAAACCTGCTGCAATGCCGCCCGTTGCAAACCAAAGGACTGAAGGCGAATGTGCATATCCCAGAAAATATTGAAGCGGGAAAAATCCTTTTTGAATCCTGCGGATATACTATGGGGGGCACAATATTTCAATTTATCAAAAGGATAATCTATGTTGAGCCCAAAGCTTATCTGGAGCTGACTATTTCACAGAAATATGACATTGCCCGGCTTGTAGGAGAACTGAACAGGCGGATAAAAAGTAGAGAGTCCACGCCGACCATTTTGTTTGGACCCGGCAGATGGGGGACAACAACACCAAGCCTGGGTGTACCTGTAAGCTTTTCTGAAATAAACAATGTGATGGTATTGGTAGAGGTTGCTTACGAAGGTGGGAATTTAATGCCGGATCTTTCTTTTGGCACTCACTTTTTTCAGGATCTTGTTGAAGGTGACATCTTTTATGTAGCCCTCTTTCCTGAAAAGCAGGAGATCATCTTCAATAAAGAAATGTTTCTGCAAATGCCAAACCTTCTGGCCGATCTTATTCCTGAAAGCAGTAAATACGCTCATGTTGTAAAAGTATATGAAATCGAACAGAAGAAATTACAAATCATGTGCGACATAGTATCGCAAAAAGTTATTTGCATGTTTACTTGAAAAGAAAGCGTCGAGAGCACCTCTGTCTGGGGAAAAGAGTGAATGGGCGGGATTAACTATTAGAACTTATGAATATATAATAAGTAGCACTTATGAAACTTATTAGAAGAATAAATGGCTACTTGCGGGGGAAAGGCCGTATAATGGGGTTGTACGAGGAAAATGGATGTTCGTTTTTTCATTTGGATTAAGTTGTATCTATATGTTCTGAATAGGTGGAAAAGTTGGCGGTAAATAATAAAATCCAGGGTCTTTACGACCCGCGTAACGAGCATGATGCCTGCGGGATCGGTGCCGTTGTAAATATCTCCGGCAAGCGGGACCATTCTATAATCGAATATGCCCGCGAGACGCTGCTGAACCTTCATCATCGCGGCGCTGCCGGTGCCGATGAGATAACCGGCGACGGTGCGGGGATACTATTGCAGATCCCGCACGAGCTTTTTGCCGCTGAGACCGGGTCTTTGGGTCTGCCCGAGCCGGGTCGATACGGGGTTGGTATGATATTTTGGCCGACCGACGACGAAGTAAAGGCTTGCTGCGAGAGCATACTCCAGGAGGCGATCGGCTATTATGGTATGAAGGTCTTAGGGTGGCGGCCGGTCCCGGTATCGAACGATTGTCTCGGCGAGATCGCTCTTAAGGCCGAGCCCGCCATCAGCCAGGTATTTGTCGGCGGTCCTGATGTAGGGGAGGCCGAATTCGAGCGCAAGCTGTATCTCGCCCGCAAAAGGGCGGAAAAGCTCGCCACAGACCAACTCGGCGACGAGGGTGAGGATTTTTACGTTTGCTCGCTGTCATGCAGAACGATCTGCTACAAAGGCATGTTCATGGCCTGGCAGTTGTTTGCGTACTATCCGGACCTGACTAATAAACTCGTCAAGAGCGCTTTGGCGATCGTTCATCAGCGCTACAGCACCAATACTTTTCCGAATTGGCAACTTGCCCAGCCGTTTCGCTGCATTGCGCACAATGGCGAGATAAATACTCTAAGCGGCAACCGCAATTGG
>DAOVVQ010000149.1 GCA_030637065.1 Planctomycetota bacterium | reverse complement strand
TAGCGGTTAGCTGTCAGGCCCGGAATGGTTTTGCCGCCGGTTTGGCGCCACCAGTTAAGCACCTGTTTGCGAAATCCGGCAACGCGTTTCTCTTGCCCGGGCTGATCCGCCAGGTTGTCCGTTTCGTAGGGGTCAACCTTCAGGTCGAAGAGGTCGCCCTCGCCTTTTGCTCGCGTAAAGGCATCGCAGAGTTGGTGGACCATCCAGATGTAGCGGTCATTGTCCTCATTGATATCCTGCGTGTAGAGCACATATTTCCATCGCTCAGTGCGAACATAGAGCGCGTAAACGTCGCGTTGGGGACTGCGCAGGACGGATGGATCACCCTTGTAGTTCGCCGGAGCATGAGCATACACCGCGCCGTACAGGGCATCATGCGACCGGTCCGTCCTGCCTTCGATAAGCGGTCGCAGCGACTGGCTGGTAATGCCGGGCGTCGGCGACAGGTTCGCATAATCAAGGATCGTCGCGTGCAGGTCGATCGCGTAATTAAGGCCCGTGATGCGTTTGCCCGTTGGGACGCGTCCGGGCCAGGTGACGAACATCGGCGTCCGCAGGCCCTTCTCCGTCGGCGAATTCTTTGCCGGCTGGCCGTAGGTGTAACCGTTGTCGACGTAGAACAGGAAGATGGTATTTTCATACTCGCCGGCGTCTTTGAGTTTCCGGATCAGTTGGGCAACACCGTCGTCGAACCACGTCCCCATCGCGTAGAATTTACGAACCTCTTCGATATATTTTTTCTCGTCGCCCTCATAGTAGGATGGGATCGTAATCGGCGTATCGGTGAAACGGTCGAAGTATTTCGGCGGCGGATTGTGAGGACCGTGGGGCAAAAGCGGCGCCCACCAGATGAACATGGGTTTTTCTTCGTGCGTCTTGTCAATGAACTCGAACAGTTCCTCCTGGCCATTGCGAACAAGCCCGCCAAAGCCCTTGAATGTCACATCGACCGTACCGTGCGTAAAGCCCATCACGCGTGAATCACCTTCCCAGTACTTGGCGGTCGCATACGTGGCGTATCCAGCGGCCTTGAGCCGGTTTGCCAGCGAATTCTTCGGATCCAGTCTGGTAGTATCATTACCGATTCCCTTTTGCTCGAGGTAATTTGCGTAAATGCCGTGCTGGTGCGGCAGTCGGCCTGACAGGATGCTTGCCAGCGATGGGCGGCACAGGGGAGCGGGACAGTGGGTGTTGGTAAAGAGCGTGCCAGCGGCGACAAGGCGGTCGAGCGTCGGCGTCTGGACATAGGCATTACCCATGAAGCCGAAGTTTTCGTAATCGTCATCGTCGGAGATCAGCAGGACGATGTTCGGCTTTTCCGGCGGATTTGCCGCAGCATGGCGTTTAGGAGCCCCGCAAGCGGTCGCCGCAGCCAATAACAGGGCTGTTATAAGGAATCTGTTCATTTTTGCCTCCTTTGCCGTGCGGGTGCGGGCGCTGCCGGCGACTGGGTTATTCCCAGTTTGCGGATGCCGGGGCCGGGTTGTCGCCTGCTGGAATCGCCAAGGTCTTTTCGTATTTGCTCGGCGAGTTTTTTGAGGCGGTCAACGATCTCCGGGTGCTCGGCTGCGACATTTGTCGTTTCGCCTTCGTCCTTCTTCAGGTCGAACAGCGAAAGGGCGATTTTGCCGGTGCCCCGCTTTCCCGGTTTGCCCCCCCCGCCGGGTTCGGCGACCATGCCGTAATCATGCGCAAAATGCAGCTTCCACCTGCCGCTGCGGACCGCCTGAAGGTTCGTGCTGTAATAATAGTAAAAGGCCTCATGCGGCGTTTTAGCTCCGGATCGGCCCGACATCAAAGGCCAGATATCCAGGCCGTCGATCCTGCGATCCGATAGCGGGGCACCGGTGAGGCCGGCGATAGTCGGCAGAATGTCGATCGTAGAGGCCAACTCATTACAAACCGACCCAGCGGGTATCTTTCCCGGCCACCACATCACACACGGCACGCGCATTCCGCCCTCGAACATCGTGTTTTTCCCCTCGCGAAATGGCCCAGCCGATCCGCCGTGGTCGCCGTATAACAGCCACGGCCCATTGTCCGAGGTGAATATCACGAGAGTCTTCTCGTCGATATCCAGACGCTTGAGAGTCGAAAGTATCTGGCCGACCGACCAGTCGATCTCTTCCAAGACATCGCCGTAGAGGCCGCGTTTGGTCTTGCCAGCAAACTTTTCCGAGGTGAACAGCGGAACGTGTGGCATGGCGTGGGCGAGGTAGATAAAGAATGGTTTTTTCTTGTGCGTTTCGATAAATTTGACGGTGCGTCTTGTGTATTCCGCTGTCAGTTTGGTCTGGTCGGAGTTGTATTCGAGGATCTTTTTGCCCTCCATCAGCGGCAGGTCCGGGAAATTGTACCGCGGATCGGGATGGAACGGCCACATGTCGTTGGAGTAGGGCAAACCGTAATACTCGTCAAAACCCTGCTCCGTCGGCAGGAAATCCGGCAGGTGCCCTAAGTGCCACTTGCCGTACATCGCCGTTGAATAGCCCCTCTGCTTGACAAGATCGGCGATGGTCATTTCATCGGGATGCAGACCGTTGGTCGACTTGGGGCCGAAATTACTCTTGACGCCCACCCGCAGCGGATAGCACCCCGTCATCAGCGCCGCCCGCGAAGGAGAACAGACCGACCGGCCCGCACAAAACTCGGCAAACTGCATACCCTCAGCCGCCATGCGGTCGATATTCGGCGTCGTATAGCCCTCCGCACCGTTTATACCGATATCGCCAAAACCCATATCGTCGGCGAAGATAACAATAATGTTAGGCAAACCGGCCTTTTCTTTCGCCCCAGCCGCCCCGGCGACATGCACAAGGCAGGCGGCGAGACATACAACTAAAATCAAAAGTTCACGGCGTCTAATGTTCTTCATCTGTAATGCTCCTTAAGGTTTTTCAAATACAATGCAGTCCAGACCAACGAATGATCTGGGCTCCTGCCCGGCGGAAACAGATTGCGTCGCCTCGAACCGAAGCACGAACCTGCCCCTCTCCGGAGTAAACACGCCCAGGTCGATCGGCCCGGTCTTGACAAACGACGAATAATGAAAATCAAATACACGATCGATCAATTTACCCTGCACGCGCAAACGGCACTTGCCGTAATTAGGCCCTTTGGTTCCATGGAAAAGCAACTTGCGTTCGCCACCGTCCTCGGCGTCAATCTCGAACTCGACGAAGTCTCCGGCTTTGCTGCCGCGGATTAATAATTGTTTGCCGCCAGACCATCGCAGAGCCTTCACCCCACGCTCAAGCACCTGGGCGCCATCGCTGACCTTTGCAGGCTTTAACCCCTCGAACTCAATTGCACCGGGCACTTTTTGCGCCAGCCCAGGCCCCGCGGCGGCGCGTCGCGGCCTCTCGGGAGCAGGAGGCGCCGGCGGCGGCTGAGGGATCGTTCGCCTGGCCTGCGCAGATTCGGCACCGCGATTGAATTTAACCCCGCCAAAGCCGTACCAATACGTCCCCACCGCATACGCCGTCTCAACCTCGCGAGGGTGCCAGACCTCCATATCCAGTTTGATCTTCTCTTTGAACGGTATCGCATCAAGGGCGCGGGTCCGCGTTTGCACGTTATAGCCGTGGGTCTTATTGGCCCCGGCGACAATCTGGGCATGGAACGGCCTTTCGTAGAATGCGGTAGCATGTCCGCCCCATGCGTAACCGTAATAATCCTCGGTCCCCGTACCGAAATGAGATGGGAACGTATCGCCGTCGACCCATATCTTCTCGTCGCCTTCACCCCACCAGCCGACGACCGGATTCATCACCGTCAGCGTATCTCCCATATAAACGCCCCTGCCGCGAGCCTCGATATAGTTCCAGTCCTGCCGGGGCCGCGTCGCCAGTGGATATTCGTACCGCCAGTTGGCATGAAAATACATTGAACGCTCGTCCCAATCCCAGTTCCCAACAACAGCCCTGATTTTGACATTGACGGTCTTCTCGCCAAGGTTCTCTATGGTTACCTCAGCGCTCCTGCGATAGGGCATCACCCAGCGGCATCGTAGCGTACCGTCGGCGGAAACCTGCCGATACTTACCCTTAAAGGGATTTAGCCCGACGCCGCTGCCGAAAAAGTCGCCTAACGGGCACCACACGGTCTCATCGCCGTCGAAACGCATACGCAGCACGGCAGATCGTAATATCTGCGGATCGACATCGCCGCCAACCTGAACTTCAAGATAGCGAACCGCCGCGGGACCGGCTGGCATCGTAACCGTTTTTTTTGCGCCAGGCGTAATACGCTCAGCCATAGCTGTCGATTTTCCATCTGCATAATCAGCCGGGCTCAGCAGGGACCGGCCAACGCGACCTAACACCGGTCTGGCCTGATCGTACTGCTGCATTTCAAAGGATTTGACATTCGCCATAGCGTCATAGGCACGATAGTTGATGATGTAATAGAACGGATCACGGTCCAGCGTGACCTTACAGCCGCGCGCAAACGGGATCGGAAGGTAAACCACGCCAGCATTGAGACTGATATAGGCAAAGGGCGGCTTAATAAAATTGCGGCCCGTTATCAGGTCATGCACCTTCGCTTCGATGGCGGGTTCATCCGAACCGTTAAGATAAAAACGGATCACCGTGTCCGCATCCATTGGAGGCTTTTCGTGATCCGGCCGCTTGTGCGGCATCCATATCCGAGTGATCACACCCGGCCCGGCGTAATCCATCAACACCCGCTCCTGCCGTCCATGGTTCTCTTCAGTACGCAAAATGCCCACGTTGTCGCCATTGGAAAACCACCCTTCCGGGTCATCCGGCGTTACCGCAAGGCGGTTGTAACTGCTGAATTGTTTGCAATAATAAAACGGCTGGGGAAACCTGGCGGGCATATCAAAATCAGCCATCTCCGACAACAGGGATTCAAAAGTGATCTGGGCCGCTTCAGTATCGCAGGCAGCAACAACCACCGCACAAATACAAAAAAGCAACTGAAGAAAACGCAAAACTTTGGATAAATTGCTATCAGAATAACGTTTTTTAACCATAATAATCCTTGCAGTAGTGACACAACAAAATTACAGTAATTTTCAGTCAATTCGCGACAGATGATGGCAACAGCACCAAGAAGATTATAACCCTGCCTCCGAACCGCGTCAACGATCGTCCGGCTGATGCCAGAGCGATCGCCAGTATGTCTCGTCGGTTTCGTACAGGTCTACCCCACTGCCAGGTTTATTTTTGTTCCAAAAACAAACCTGACGCTGGAATACACCCTGTTCTTCAGGGAACCCATAAGATTATTCATATCAAAGGCTTAAAAAACCATAAAAAAATGGACGTATTGAACATACGTGTGCCGTTGGCAGCGATAACAGATTACCCTTTCTGACATATGTCAGAATTATATAGCTGGCACTGTTACTTCGCCGACAAACAGAGAAGGCTTCCATTTTCCAGGGAAATATAAATACTCCCTCGAGCGATGGAAAGGCCATCGAAGACCGGGGGCGATGGCAAAGCGATCTGTGAGATCGGCTCGCCGTCTTTGGCGTCGAGCAGCAGCAATCGAGCGCCGCGGCGGCCATCGTAAACCGCATAAGGATCTTCGGCGTTCATCACATCGTCCGTCCCAGCCAACACGAGATATTTCCCGGCGCGAGCCATTGCCCGCGCTCGCACTTTGATCCAGCGATGCCAACGAGGGGGGGCCGAACGAGTAAAGCCCATGCCTTTATCGCGACCGAGGGTGCGATGGTCGAGGACCGGCTCGTTATTGTTATCGTCTGCGATGACGACGAAACCTTTTTCGCCCGGAACAAAGTATCCATTGTGGCCTTGTCGGTTGGGATAGGCCTGGAAGGCATAGGTGGCCTCTTTGTCGACCACGATCAACTGTCCGGCCTTGGCAGCGATATGGTTCAGGTAGAAACCGGGCCAGGTTTTGGAGTACGACCAGAACGTGCGATTGTAAAACGTGTCGTCGAGAAGAGTGGTCGTCGTGTGCAGATGCAATCCGAACGAGCGGTCGCCCTGATGCCAGATCCGATGGACGCCTTTAGAACGGAATTCGTCGTGAGTCATTTCATTGAAAGGATTATCACTTAGATACGGCGAGCCCTGGAGATCCATATCCTCGGTCGTATCGCCGTCGTGATTTACATAGGGTACTTCCTTTCGCCGCAGCGCGCCGTCGAAACGGACCTGCCCCATATAGAGGTCCCGGCCATCGGAGACCAGAATGTCGGATTTGGCCCCTTCGATATGAAAGCCTTCGTTGAGTATGGTGGGGTTATCTTTGTCGACGGGCGGCTGAATGGTATGGATCCGGCGTCTATGCTTGATCTCGCCTGTCCGCACATTCAAGGCGTAAATGAATATGCCACCGTCAAGATAGCTCGAGCGTCCCGCCGAACAATAGACCAGATCGCCGATAACGATGACGCTGCCATGGACCGGCCAGACCGATTCGACCTGGTCATAGGAAACGATGAACCGCTCCTCGGGAGCAGCGCGAAAACGCCAGGCCAAAACGCCGTCGGCGGCACGAAGGCAGTAAAGCCAGCCGTCAGCGGACCCGAAGAAGACCCGGCCCTTCATCACCGTCGGCGCCGAGTCAATGCGGCCGCCTGCTGTGAATGTCCATTGCGGAGCCCCATCGGAAGTGCGCAGGCAGACGATGCTGTGGCGGTCGATTTGGGCGATAAAAATGCTGTCGCCGACGATGACCGGCTGGCTTAGTTTTGTATTTTGTCCGGAAGCGGCCTTCTCCGTAAAAGAGACTGACCATGCGGTGGCAAGGTCGGCGGAAATATCTGTGGCGCTCGCGCCAAGGCGCTGCGGGTCGTGCCTGTGCATCGGCCAGTCGCTCGGGTTGGTGCTCTTGTTCCTGGATAGGGTTTTGTCGTCGTAAGCGGCTCCTTTGATCAGGCATCCGTTGAAATCCTGATTCTCGTATGAATCGCCGCCAATGCCGCCGGCGGCTAAGGCGTTGAAGCCGTTCAGTTTCACCTGGGCGTAGCACATGCATGGGTGAGGCGGAGCGTAGAGCAATCCGTTCGCCGGCATTACACCATAGCGGCAGGCCCCACGCACCCAGTCGTTGCGGAATGACTCCCCGCCGGTAACGCTAAGGAATTCGGCGCCGCGATTCGGCGTCAGGATATAATTACTGGTAGCCTTAGCGCGATAGCAGCGGCTGTGGTGGCCGAGGCTTTTTACAATGCTCAAATCGGCACTTTGCAGCGGCTCGCCAGTTTGCAGGTCGACAGATAGAGCCCCGCCGCCGCCATTGCCCCAAACCGCTCCGTCGATGAGAAAAATATCCGCTGCTTTGCCGCCGAAATGACCGGTGGGCTTTCCCGTACGCCATAACTCGGCCCCCGATTCAAGCGACAACGCGACCGTCTCTGTTCCGCCAACCAGCACAACGCCTTTACCGATTATAACAGCGCCAAAATCACCAAGCTGGCTCGCCAATTTGACCCCATCGGCCTGACCATACGGTGATTGGCCGACATTTTCCGCTCGCCATAATTTATTGCCACTGCCTGCGTTAAAACAGAGGAGGTCGTTTTTTTCGTTTACGACAACCTTATCGCCCGACACAGCCAGGCTAAGGGGAGTAACCGGCCCGAGTTTTGCCCGCCAGACGATCTTGCCGCTCCTCAGGTCGAGTTTGGCTAATGTGTTGGATTCGGCGATTGCCAGATAATGGAACCTTTCCAATTTTCCAGGCTCGATGGTGTCGATAGCGGGGATGATCATATAAAGCCCGCCGTCAGCCAGAACCAGCTCATCCGCAAATTCCGTCTCATCGAATACCCTGAGAGTTTCGCCGGTCGCCCCATCCAGTTCCGAAACGGCTGCGCGGTACCCCATAGTCATGTAAAGCCGATCTTCGCGGGCAACCATCCGCCGGGTCAGCGTTATCGGCAGAGCCCTTAATGTCGTGTTATTCCACTGCCGATAACTCCAGTTGGGCAATTCGCGAGCCCAAAGCGCCACACCGCTAAAGGCATCGCGACCCCGCAGCGTCCATCGCGGCTCGAAACGCTCATCCGTAATACCGACCAATCCGTCGTCTTGCGTATAGAACAACCGCCCACCCGCAGTAACCATCGTCGTATGGCTGGGATTGAACTCATGCGCCCGCTCCCAGCGCGGCCCGGCCTTCCATCGCTGCTGGCGAGGCGGCCCGACCTCGGTATCCTTTGCCACAGGATTGCCGTCGGGTCCATGCAGCCAGTGACTCCACTCGTCAATGCCCTCGGGCCACAACTTCCTGCAAACACCCCAGCCGGACTTCTCGCCCGTCACAAAGCCCAGTTTCTTCAGATTCTCAGCAATATTTTGGTTAGTTACTGTTTTGGCCAACATCGCGCACCCAAGAGGCGCAAGGACGCGATGGATCTCTTCTGCACCGACTGACTCGCCTTTTTCGACGATCAAAAGATTGACAACGTTTTCGGCGTAAGGCAACAAACCGCTGTCACATCGATAGACCGATACGGTTCCATTCTGATTGTATCGCCCAATCTGTTTCCGTGCGTTCTCAATGTCAGCCGCGTCGCTGTCTAATCCGTGAACGATATAGCGATCATTAACCCACAGACCGGCTGTCAGTTGGCCATTACCGCAACCGACGTGGACGACCAGCCCTCCCTTGACTCCGCTCTGTTCGACGATATCCCGAGCGGATCGGGCGTGGGCCACAGGGGATAAATTCCAGGTAAAGATCAACAGCCATACTGTGAGCCTGATGAATGAGTATTGTCTCATCTTGATAGCTTCCTGTTATCTAATTGATGGTCACTTAATATTCTCCGACTGATAAGCATACAGATGTCGATTAAAGGTTTTTTATTGCGTTTCCTGCTTTCACTTTTTCTTTTTTCTTCTATTCTTCTTAGGGGCGGAATCAGTCTTTATCTTTTCAGATATTGTCTTCTATTTTTACCTCTCCAGATTTCACCTTTTCAGTATTTGCTTTTTCAGCTTTTTGGGTTTTGAACATACCAAGCGGTGATAAGAACCACGAAGGAGATTATAATCCTGCCGACCTGCTTTGTCAACGATTGTCCGGCTGATGCCAGAGCGATCGCCAGTATGCGTCGTCGGTTTCGTACGGGTCTATTCTGGCCGTCGGCGCAAGGCCGGCTGGCAGAACACCGTAGCGTTTCATCTCGTCAATATACTCAGGTCGCGGCTGAAAATCCGGCATGTCGAATCGCTTGATCTTCTCAAGATACGCCCTGCCTGCCTCGACCATTGCAAGCAGTGTGCGGTAATCGGGGTCGTCGACGGTGGCAAAGATATTCGCCGGCTCACCGCCGCTATTGCAAAGACCAAGTCCGCCGGCTGACTCGCTAAGCGGAGCCAGCACAAGCAGTGACTTTTCGGGACGGCTGAGGTTAAACACTATATGCCTGCTCAGTTTCAGGCGGGGGTCATCCATGTCGAAACGCCAGAAGGACAGCTTGCGTTCATCCGACATTGCCAAAGGGAGGACATCGTTTTTGAGGTGGCACGATGCGCAGCGTTCGTCGATAACCTCGGCCCCCTGGCGGGTTGTGGGCCAGTCGAAATCGGTGTGAACGAGATTGTTTTCGGCGTATCCGCCAATCGAACCGCAGCCCAAGGCCGCGTATGTACCCGGATAGGGCGCTCC
>DAOVVQ010000284.1 GCA_030637065.1 Planctomycetota bacterium | reverse complement strand
CGTTGGTGCCAGGCGTGGATGTGTTACGCGATCAGCGTGTATAATCTGCATGAACGGGAAAGAAATCGTGAATGAACAGCCCGACAATCTGTCGCCGTTTATATCGGTAATTATTCCGGTCTATAACGATCTTGTCAACCTGAGAAAGCTTCTGGCCTCTCTGGCGGACCAGACTTATCCGGCGGATCGGTACGAGGTCATGGTAGTCGACAACGGCTCAGCCGAAGATGTAAGCGGAGTTACCGATGAATTCGATGTGACCCTGCTCTATGAAAACGAGATACAAAGCTCCTACGCCGCCAGGAACAAGGGCATCGCCGCTGCTAAGGGTGAGGTCTTTGCGTTCATCGATTCCGACTGCAAGGCAAGTGAAAGCTGGCTCGCCGAAGGGATCGGCGTATTGCAGGAAATGGACTCCGATCTGGTGGGGGGTAAGGTGACATTCGCCTTTTCGGATCGCGCAAGGGCGGCTGAATACTACGACGCCGTGAATAACTTTCAGTTCGAGGAAAAGATCAAACGAGGCACATGCGGAGGCGGAAATACCTTTGTTAAGAAAACCGTTTTCGACAAGATCGGGATGTTCGACCCGAATATGAAATCCGGCGGCGATGTCGTTTTTGCCCGAAAGGCAACAACAAGCGGTCTGAAACTTGTCTACGCACCGCAGGCCGAGGTCTTTCATCCGACAAGGGGCTTTTCGCAGTTGGCCAAAAAAACATTCCGCGTGGGAGCGGGCAAGGCCGATATCACGAAGCGATCGAACGAGCCCGCTGGGAAGGTAAAAGTCGTCCAGAGCGGCAATATCAGGTCGCTGCTCAGTCCGTTCGAGTTGAAGAAGAAGCTCGATAAAGCCGAGTATAAGGTCGGTACTTTGAAGTTTCTGGCCATTCTTGTGACAGGTTACGGCATTTTGTTTGCGGGTTTTGCAGGATTGATCTTCGGCAAATACCTTAAGAAAGCATCGCTGAAGGAATGAGCCTGGCAATCAGACACGATTTTCGGTGGTAAAACCAGCTAAAAGTTACTATAATGAGTGCATCCACAGCCAATGAAATTTGTTGTTGATTTGCGAAACCGATACACGACTAACACGCCAGGATATAGCTTAAATAAAAAGTGTTGCGGAACATCGATAGAGATATGGCAAAGAAGATTTCTTTTATTTTTGGTACGCGTCCGGAAGCGATAAAACTGTGCCCCGTCATATTGGCGATGGCGATGGAGCCCGGGCTCCAGCCGCATGTGTGCGTCACCGGCCAGCATCGCGAAATGCTTGACCAGGTGCTCGATGTTTTTGGCATCGAACCGGATGTCGATCTGGCGCTGATGCGTCCCAATCAGACGCTGGCTTCGCTGACCTCGAATGCGATCTCGGCAATTGACGGTTATCTTGGCGAACATAAGCCGGACATGGTCCTTGTTCAGGGCGATACGACTACGGTTTTCTGTGCGTCACTGGTCTCGTTCTACCACCGCATACCGGTCGGCCATGTGGAGGCGGGCCTGCGTACGTGGAACAAATTCTCACCGTTCCCCGAAGAGATCAACCGCGTTCTTGCGACGCATCTTGTTGATTATCATTTTCCGCCCACGAGCGGTTCTCGCAATAATCTCCTTAAAGAGGGTGTTGACAACGACAGGATCTTCGTTACGGGCAACACGGTAATAGACGCCCTTTTTATCGCCATCGAGAAGGTCCGCCGGAATCCGCCTGCGATCGATCAATTGCCGCAAGGGCTGCTGGAAGGCCCCGGCGACGGCGGTATGGTTTTGATCACGGGTCATCGCCGGGAGAGTTTCGGTAGCGGGTTCGAGGATATCTGCCGGGCGATAAAGACGTTAGCCGGGCGATTCAGCGAAACAGCCTTTGTCTATCCGGTTCACCTTAACCCCAATGTGCAAAAGCCCGTCTACGAGATGCTTTCCGGACTGAATAACGTTCACCTCATCGAGCCGCTGTCGTATCTGCCTTTTGTCGCTTTGATGAACCGGGCCAGGGTAATACTGACCGATTCGGGCGGCGTGCAGGAAGAAGCGCCCAGCCTTGGCAAGCCGGTTCTGGTAATGCGGGACACGACGGAACGACCGGAAGGGTTGGACGCAGGTACTGTCAAACTTGTAGGGACCGACTGCGATACAATTATCGATAGCGTCTCAACGCTTCTGACCGACAGCAAGGCTTATGACGCCATGGCACAAGCCATAAATCCATACGGTGACGGGCGGGCCTGCGAAAGAATAATCAAAGCTATTGCGGAAAATATATGAAGCTGATCTCATTGACACGCGAGCATATCTCTAAGATATTGCCCCGAAATTCCCTGCGAAGGAGATTCGCCAAAGGTGCTTTCTGGTCGATCGCCGCGACCGTACTGGCCCAGGGTCTGACTTTTGTCGCTTCGGTTGTTGTCGCGCGTTTATTGGACCCGACGGGATTTGGCGAGCTGGAAATGATACGCAGTACGGTAGGGATGTTCGGTGTTTTTGCCGGATTGGGGATCGGACTTACAGCTACAAAATACATAGCACAATTTCGCCGCAGCGACCCCGTTCGCACCGGCAGAATTATCGGGTTGTTATATGCGATCATGTTAATTTCGAGCAGTGTGATCAGCGTGGCGATCTTTGCCATAGCGCCGTATCTGGCCGCTGGTCCTATCAAAGCAGCTCATTTAACGACTGAGTTGCGGATAGGATGCGGCTTGCTCTTTTTTAACACGCTTATCGGCGCACAGATCGGCGCCTTAGCCGGTTTTGAATCGTTTCGAATGGTTGCCCTGATCAGCCTGGTGCGAGGTGTACTGACTTTGCCGCTGATGGTCATCGGTGTCCTGCTCTTCGGTCTCAGCGGCGCTGTCAGCGGCCTGGTGTGTGCGGTTGGAGTAAGCTGCATACTTGCCTGGTTCATCTTACGAAAGGAAACCGACAATGCCGGCGTTCGGATAACTTATCGTCATATCGGATCGGAGTTTGGTGTGTTGTGGGGTTTTTCGCTGCCGGCGTTCTTTAGCAGTGCGATGGTCGGCCCCGTTCGGTGGAGCGCAAATGCTCTTTTAGTCCATCAGGCCAGTTATGCAGAATTAGGGATATTTATGGCAGCAACGCAGTTTCAGCGGATCCTTGAGATGGCTGGAATAAAAATAGGTGCGGCACTGGTGCCCATCCTCGCATCCGGCGACGCAAAAAAGAGCGAACGTTTTAATCGGGGAAATATTCTGATATCGTGGATGATCGGAGTAGGCGCCGCCCTCCCATTGATCTGTTTTCCGGAAATGATCGGCTTGCTCTTCGGGCAGAAATATGCAGATATCAATGCGCAGCGAACCCTGGTCATGGTCATGTGCTGCACGTGCATTATAATGTACAAACAGGGATTATCGCGGGTACTTGTTGCAAACGGTCTTATGTGGTGGGCTGTTCTCAGCAACATGATGTGGGCCGCAGTTCTTCTGACAAGCTTCTGGTTCTTAAGGCGATTTGGGGCGATTGGGCTCGCTGGAGCGTTCGTGATAGCTTATGGGCTTAATACGATTTGCTTCGTACCGCTGTATGTGTTTAAAAAACTGGCTCCAAAGGGGACCCTGATCTCCACGAGGGCAATTGTGATCTGGCTGATGATAATACTGCTGACGTGCCTTTCGATGTTTCGGTATTCACTCCTGATACGGGCGATCGCCTTGGCGGCGGCGATTTTTCCGCTATACTATTCATTTAGAGACTTGTTTCTTTTACGGAAGACGTCTTCGCCTCCCGACTTTGCGGCAAACAATGTAACGCCGGACGACTGATATGGCAGCATCCGGATATATGTTTTTGGCAAAAAAGATCAGCGTATGAGTTATCTTGTTACGATAATCGGCGGATACGGCCTGGGTAATCTTGGCGACGATGCCTTGATGAGCACGGCCATTGAGGCGGTGCGCGGCAAGGTGGATGATTCCCGGATTTGTGTCAAGGCAGCGGTTAACACCGGGTATCTGCGTCGACATTTTCCCGACATTCGCTTTGTGTCCAGGGAATTCAGCGGACTGATCGAAACCAAAGTGTTGCTGTACGGCGGAGGCACGCAGTTTTATTCGTTTCCCGGCGTCTCAGGCGACACGATGCACCGAGTCCGGAAGTACCTTTTCGATCCAGATGAACTGTGGCGAGCCGTCAAAAGACGGCTGGCGGTCTGCACCATAGAACAGGAGCACACAGCCGCAATAAGTGTCGGTATCGGACCTTTTGTCGGCAACTGTCCGAGGGAAGCCCGGGCCCGGGACATCCTGAAATCATGTCAATGGATATCCGTACGGGACGGCGTCAGTTTTGACTATTGCAAACGTCTTGGCGTCAGCAACGTCATCAACTGCGCGGATCTATGCTTTGCAAAGGAATTGTGGGCGTCCGGTTTCGAGCGGGAAAATACCGAAAAGTCCGGCGATATCCGCATCGGACTTGTCGTTCGCCACTGGCCTCATTCGGACGAGGGACAATCGTATCTTGCCCCCTTGCAGGAGGCTGTAAAGACAATGAGAGGCAAAGGGGTGAAGTTGCAATACATCTCCTTTGCACGAGGCGACAGCAAGGTGGTTTCTTCGCTCCGTCGTCAGGGCGAGGATGTGTTGAGGTGGGACCCGGAGGCCGAAGGTTATCTCGCCGGATTCAGCGGGAAGCTATGCGATTTCGACGTCCTTATCTCAGCGCGTGCGCATGGGGTCATCATCGGCGCGGCCCTGGGTATTCCGTCCGTGGCTGTTGAGATCGAACCGAAGCTGAGATTGGTCAGTGAGCGATTGAAAGATGGCACACTGTTATGGTCGCCACCGTTTTTGGCCGGGGACCTTGTCGCTAAAGTGTCGGCGATTACGGAAGATCTGCCTGCATTTCAAAAGGCGGT
>DAOVVQ010000138.1 GCA_030637065.1 Planctomycetota bacterium | reverse complement strand
TCGTCAGCAATAATTTTCAACATAGTCTCCCGGTTCAAATAAATGTTATAGCTTAAATCCTGCGATTTCCGCGCTGCACTCGGGGCAGCGGCTGTCCTTGACCTTATTGCCGAGTATCGTATACCCGACCCGTTCGATGAGCATCTCGCCGCAATTGTAGCAGGAGGTGCTCTCCGCCTTGTCGCCAGGCAGATTGCCGACGTAGACGTACCTCAGCCCGGCTTCCCTGCCGATATCGAAGGCCCGCTGGAGCGTCTTTTCCGGCGTAGCGCCCTTGCCGTTCATTTGGTAATTAGGATAGAACCTGCTGACGTGCCAGGGGACGTCGACGCCTGCCTCTTTGGCGATGAAATCAGCGATGTCTTTGAGTTCTTCGTCGGAGTCGTTCTCGCCCGGGACGATGAGCGTTGTAAGCTCCATCCAGATATCGGTATTCTTTGCGATGTAGCCGATGGTGTCGAGGACGGGTTTGAGGCTCGCTTTGCACAGGCGTTTGTAATAATCCTCGCGAAAGCTCTTCAGGTCGATATTGATCCCGTCGAGCCAGCCTTTGGCAAAATCGATCGCCTCGCGGGTCTCGTAGCCGTTGCTGACGAACACGTTGGCCAGGCCCTTTTGCCTTGCCAATATCCCGCAATCGGCACACAATTCCATGAAGATCGTCGGCTCGGTGTAGGTATAGGCGATGCTTGTGCAGCCGGTGCGAACGGCGGCGTTTACGATCTCTTCGGGGGCGTAAGGGCTGCCCTCTATGGTCCCGGCCAGGGCCTGCTGACTGATCTGCCAGTTCTGGCAGAATACACACTTAAAATTGCAGCCCGGCGTGGAGATGGAAAAGCTCCTGGTCGCCGGCTGAAAATGAAACAGGGGCTTCTTCTCGATAGGGTCGGCGTTGGCGGCGCAGACTTTGTAGTAGTTAAGCGAATAAAGAATGCCGCCAATATTTTTTCGTACGGCACAATGGCCCAGCTTGCCGTCTGCGATCAGGCACCGCCAACTGCACAGGCTGCACCGGACTTTGCCATTATCGCCTTCCGGCTGCCACAGTACCGCTTGCTTGAGTTCGTCTTTTGCCTCTGCCATTTTAATCGGCCCTAAGCCGTCAATTTACATCAGGCCCGCAGCCCTTGCCAGTATCTTTATCGGGTGATGGACTTTTTTGTCCGTCAAGTGCTCGATCTGCATCTTGCAGGCGGCACATTCGGTTATCACGTCATCGGCGTCCATCTCGTCAATGGCGCGGGCCATATCCGTGCCGATGGCCATCGAAAGCTCGTAGTTTTTCTTCTGCATCCCGCAGGTCCCCGCCAAACCGCAACAGCCGGCATTTATGTCGACCAGCCTGACACCCGTGAGCTTATTGAGCAGATCCACGCTCTGTCCCGCACAGCCCAGAGCACACAGATGGCACGGCGAATGATAGGCGTAGTCCCCTTGCGACATAAGGCTGGAGATACTGTTCTTGAGTTTGCCGTCGGCATTTAGCCGGGATAAATAACTCATCAACTCGAATGTATTCTCCGAAACGTCCCTTGCCTCATCGCTGTCAACAAAGAGCCGAAGCTCGTCTTTCAGGCACAGGGCCGCACTCGGTTCGGAGCAGACGACCTTGTAGCCGGCCTTGACAACCTGGGCCAGACGCCCAACGCTGTAGGTCAGATCGTTTCTCGCCAGCTTGACATCACCGTAGGTCATTGCCGGAAGCGGAGCTGGAAGCTGATCGGGCAGGATAACGTCGATATTGTTATACCGCAGGTATTTCAGGACCGCGAAACCCAACTCGTGGTCGTTGTAATTTGCATAGCTATCGACAAAGTAGGCCACCTTGTCGACCGGATTATGAACAGGCCCCTCGGCGGCGATATATTTTCTGCCCTTTTTGATGAACGAGCCGAATTGAAACGTCGGAAACGCCCTGCGTCTGTCCAGGCCGATGGTCTTTTCCATCAGCCACCTGACCGGTCGCAACTTTAATACGATATTGGCTGGGAACGAAAAGAGGCTGCCTGCGATACTGAGCAGGCGGTTGTGGGCCAGGACACATTCGCAGAAGCTAAGCCCGTTTCGTTTGGTGTGCTCGGCGCGGGCTTCCATCATCAGCTTTGAAATATCGACCCCCGACGGGCACTCGACCGAACACATCTTGCAGTTGATGCAAAGGGAAAGCACCTCCTTAAATCTCTCCGATTTAAAATCATCATCGCTAATGATACCGGTAATCCATGCCCTGAGGATATTCGCCTTTGCTCTGGAGCAGGCCAATTCATCGCCGACAGCGCGAAAGACCGGGCACATCCTGGCTCCCGGCTTGGCGCTCAGACAGACGCCGTCGCCATTGCACTGCTGAATCTCGAATTTGAATTCGTCCGGGTCAAACAGAAGATTCGTCTCGGTGCGTTCGCTGAGGACCATATTCGACGCCCGCAGGTTTTCGGTCATAACCGCTGGGTCGCCGCTGATTATCTTGCCGGGATTCATAATGCCGTCGGGGTCGAAGGTCGTCTTTATCCGCTTGAGCAACTCGTAATATTCGGAGCCGTACTGCTTTTCGATGAAGGCCGCCCGCACCATTCCGTCGGCATGTTCGCCGCTTATGGTTCCGCCCAAAAGCCAGGCCAACTCGAATACCTCCTCGGCGATCTGACGCATTTTCGCCACGTCGTTCGAGTCGCTCAGGTCCAGGTACGGCCTGATGTGCAGTTCACCGTCGCCGGCGTGCCCGTAGAAGGCCATGGGGATCTCGTACCTTTTGCCGATGGCCTCCATGCCGGAAATGTACTCGCCAAGCCGGTCGGGACCGACAGCCACATCTTCGATGAAGGCGACCGGGTGGGCCGAGCCCTTTTTCCTATGCAGGAGCGGAACGGCATCCTTTCGGGACTTCCACAACCGTGCCATTTGAGCGGGGTCGGAGATGTACTTTCTGCCCGACGCCAACTGCCCCGCTGCTGCGTCGGTCTTTTCTATCTTTTGGCGTACGCTGTCAGCGCTGTCGCCGGTATGTTCGATAAGCAGCAGGGCTGCGCAATCTTCCGGGAAAATATCGCGGTAATCGGGCAGGGCCTCGGCTGCTATCTTGATGAGCCTTTCGCCCATTAGTTCACATGCCGAAGCGCCGGTATCGACAACGATCGGCACCGCTTTGGCCATGTTTTTTCGCGACGAAAATTCAAGCTGCAAAAGGGCCTTAACTTTTGGCAGGTCAACGGTCCTTATCGCCATTTCGGTAAATATTCCCAATGTTCCTTCGGAACCGACCATCAGCTTTGCAAGGTCGATCTTTTCGCCGTGGCAAACGCCGGAGATATTATAGCCGCTGCGATTGCGCCTGGCTGTCGGCTGGGCCTTGGCTATTATCCGGTGATTGTCGCGCAGCATGTCACAGCAGTCTTTGGCTCCGGACCAGACGCCCTCTTCGGCGGGGTCACAGCCGTTGACGAAATCATGGACGCTGCCGTCTGCCAATACGACCTTTAGCCGCTCGACATACTCGGCGATGTAGCCATACTGAAGGGAATGGGCCCCGGTTGAATTGTTGGCGACGACTCCGCCGATCACCGCCCGGTTGGAACTCGAGGGGTCCGGGCCGATCTTCTTGCCATATTGAGCGAGATAGTCGTTAAGTGTGTCCAGAACGACGCCCGGCTGACAGACGACGACCTCGCCATCTTTTTCGGCGCCGATTATCTTGTTCATGTGCGTAGTAAAATCGATCACGATTCCGTCGGTCAGCGCCTCGCCCGCCAGGCCGGTACCCGCCCCGCGTCCCACGACGGGTATGCCGCTGTCATGGGCATATTTGACGACAGCCACAACGTCAGCGGTGTCCAGCGGCCTTACCACGCAAAGCGGCATGATCTGGTAGATGCTCGCGTCCGTACTGAAGGCAACGCGATTGAAGATATCCACCAGAACCTCGCCCTTGATAGCTACCCCAAGCTCGGCTGCGATCTTTTCAAGTCTGTTATCCGTCATCTCAAGCCCTTACCCGTCATCGGCTCCTTTGCACTTTGGCTGGGTGCAAAACGCACCCAAATCAGCCAAAATCGGCGTAAATCCGGTCAAATCCACCGCCCCATCGTACTTTATGCGTACAAAAATTGCAATTGTTCGCCAAGAAACAAGGGTGGTCCCGATGCACATCGGGATTTGGCGAAGCCAAACCGATGGTGGACGCCGGTGTGCATACGACCATCGGTTTGCTGCGCAAACGCGCTGCCACCCATACTGACAGACTGACACGCATTTTTTTAGTGGGATTAGTATTACTCCTTCCAGACTGCATTCATAAAGCCCTGTCGCCTGAGTTTGGGGAAGGCTGGGTCGTCGAGCAGGCCGATCTTTTCGGTGTCTATCTGCTCGATACCGAGTTTCCGGGCCGGCGATCCGGGTCTTAGTTGCAGGTTGCCGTTTTCCAGATCGACGAACATCGGGTCGCCGAACATCCCGTGCTTTTCGTGGCCGAGTTTTCGCGCCTCCGCTAACAGCCCTCTGCCTTTTTTGCTGTCTTTGCAGAAGAGCAGGTTGTAATCGGGCCGGGCCAGGTCGAGTAGATCCTTCTTCATGTCGTAGAAGTAGTCCTTGTCGGGGTACATGTAAATGATATTCCGCTGGACAACGGAGCCGACCGCGGTTTCGGGCCTGATGATGATCTGGCCGCCGATGATGAAGTTGTTTTCAATGTAGTTGGTGTGCTTGAGCTTGATCCCGTTGCCGAACACGATATTTTCGCTGACGTAGGACTCCTCCTGATCGTCGTCGAAGCGGATCTCGGTCGCCGCCTTTCTGGTGTTATAGACAAGATTTCGGTGGATGCTGTTACCCTCGCCGGCACACGAATAATAAATGGCGTTGCCGTCGCCAAGGGTCTGCATAACGTCATGGAATTCATTGTCGCGGATGACATTGTTGCGTGCATGGGCGAAACGCCGGGCCTCTTTGGCGTTTTTGGGCTGGCCCACCTCGTCCCATCGGATCGTTCGCATATTCTCGCGAAGGCCTTTGAGGTTCCTGAAGTTGGGCCAGTCGGGAAGCCATTTGACGGGATCGCTGATGCCGTAAAACCTTGGCCTTACGCCACTTATGACAACCGCATCGTAGTGCAAATCGTGAATATGGTTATTGGCGGCAATGTTTTCGCCGCTCTGCCAGATGAATATCGCCGGGCTGTGGAGGAAAAGCCTGCCGCAGCGACTGATGTCGTTATTGACGATTCGGTTGTTTTTATTGACGTCCTTGAGGCCCGGTCCGTAGCCGCATAGAAGAATGCCCGTACCGCCGAGATCGCGAAATGTATTGCCGAAAATGGAGATATTCTGGCCGTAGAGGTCCGACCTTATGCCCGTTCCGCCGGAGTTTCTGAATGTGCAATATTCGACAGTGCAATTCTGTGCCCCCCTGAATCGCAAGGCCGCGTTGTCCTTGTCGTACATCTCCCAGTCATGCTGAATTCCCGCGGTTTCCTTGTCCCAAAGGTCGCGGTCACCGTGAATAAAGGTAAGGCCCCGAAAGACGATGTTTTTTACCGGCTGATCGCCGCTGAGGCCGGTGGTGTTAATCCCTTCGACACGCACGAGTTCGCGCAGGGTCGGCGCCATTATGCTATTGCCGGGCTTTTTGCCCTTGGGCCACAGGTAGAGCTTTCCGGTTTTCGTGTTGAGCACCCATTCGCCGGGCTCATCGAGAGCATCGATGACGTTTTCGACCCAGCAGGTATTAACGCCGGCCCAGTGCTCCTCCTTCAACGAACCGAGCATATATGTTCCGTCAATCGCGGTTTTTGCAACGAGTTTCTTTTCGTCGACCGAAGCTAAGGGCAGATAATTGACCAGCCACTGATGCGTTGGCTGGATCAGGATCTCGACGTCATCGAGGTTGCGGTAATTCCTGAGCGCACCCTTGGGGAAATTGAGCGTATCGAGGTCATCCCAGCGGAACTTCTGGTTGGGCAGAGGGCAAACTCCCGTCGGTATGAACCCATTGGAGCGGGCCCGCGGCAGGGCCTCTTCGCCGTCGTACAGGGTCAGGAAACGCCAGTTGCCGCCCTTTGTCTCGGGCATATCGGCGACCCAGACCTTGCCCTTAGCAGCCTTAGGCAGACCGCGCGGAGCCTTAGTCAGCTTCTCCCAGCCGCCGATCGCCCTGGCCGAACTGATGATCGGCTCCTCATTAGGATAGGCAGCGTAAGCGACCGTATGGCCATCTGCGCCGGAGTCGGCAACGCCGAAGACTATCGTTTCATCTATATAATACGTCCCGCCTCGCAACAGGACAGTGATATCCTGCTTTGCGCCCTGCTGCTTAAGCTGCCGGACGGCATCTCTCGCCCCGGTAATCGTCGCAAAGGGCGCATCGATCGTGCCGGCGGCGCTGTCGCTGCCATCCGGAGCGACATAAAGTTTAACCGGCTGAGCACTAACCCTGGCATCGGGGCCGGTTTCGCAGCCTGCCAACGTCAAGACCGCAATCATTGTAAGCAACAGACACATACACTTCGCAATTCTCATTTTTTGTCAACCTTTCTCTATGATTCGGTTTCTACTCTACATCCAGTGCGTACAATGTAACGCTTACCGGCTCTGCCGTAAGCACATCGGAAAAGCCGTGAAAAGCTCTCTCGGTAATCGCCACTTTGGGGTCCCTGCCGGGCTCGTTGTACTCGAGCGGATTGTTGCCGGTAATGACCCACCTTTTGCCGGTGCCTGTGACCGATGGACCCCAGAGATTCAGGCCTAAGCTAATATTTTTCCCTGTGGGATTGACAATTCCGACGGTTATTTTCTTATGGTCGCCTGACATGGCTGCGACAACATCCAGCGGCTTGGGAAAACCGGTTACCCGCACGGGTATCTCGCCGAACTCGTTGCGATAGAGTTTCAGCACCAGCCCGGTCGTGGCAAAGGCGGCCTCGGTCTTGCTGGTCTTAATGCAACCGATGACGTTTACCGTCTGAGCGTAATTTGCCATGAAGACCATGTCGCTGTTGCGGAAGAACTCGTGGAGACCGGCTGCGATGCCGAGGGCGTCCTTGAGGGTGTAGCGGCAGCCCAACTCGCCATATTCCGGCACATACGGTTTGTGCCAGTAATTCCACTCGTCCATTGCGATGCGGATGTCCCGCTTATCAAGCTCAGCGGATGTCCGGCGGTGATCACGGTGGGCCTGTATGATACGGTGTGCCCTTTCCGGCACCATTGCCACATGCTTGATCGGAGGTAAGTTCTGGGGCCGGCAGTAGAAATGCTCGCTGATCAGGTCCATGTGATCGGAACAATTGGCAAACATCTGCTCGCTCCACTTGCCCAGAACATTGCCGACAGCGATGAACTTAACCGAGGGATCGGCCTGTCGCATGGCGTCGACACAGCTATTGTGCTTTTTGACGTACTGCTCAACGGGCATGTGGCCGATCTGCCATCCGCCGTACATCTCGTTTCCGACCGCCCACCATTTGATATTGAAAGGCTCAGCACTTCCGTTTTCGGCCCTAAGTGCGCCCATCTCAGTATCGACGGATCCGTTACAATACTCGACCTGTAGCCGGGCGGACTCGGCGGTTCCCGATCCGGTATTTACCGCGACGAAGGGCTCAGTGCCAAGCTCTTCGCAAAATACCATGAATTCGTGGAGCCCGAAATCGTTGTGCTCGACGCCGGTCCAGGCGGGATTCTTGCGGGGCGGACGCCGGTCTCGCTCGCCGGTCCCGTCGAGCCATTCGTAACCGCTGACGAAGTTTCCGCCGGGCCAGCGATAGACAGGGGAATTCAGTTCCTTTAGAAGTTCGAGCGTATCGGCTCGCATACCGTTTATGTTGTCGGCTGGCATCAGCGAAACGGTCCCTATCCTCAATTTGCCTTCGCCAAGGGCGACGATCTCCAGCCTGCCGTTATCCGTATCGGCCTCGGACTTAAAGCTAAACGGGACCGATCTGTAGTCGCCGGTGATCTCGCCAACGGTTACCGTCATGCGGTTGTGCTCGCCTCTGCCCCATACGAGGGTAACTTCTACCGGCGCCGCGCCGGGGTCTCCGGCGAGGATGATCCTTCCGGTATACTTCTTCCCTTTGACCAGGCCCAAGTCGTCCTGGGCGATACCCGTGGGATTGCCGTCGCCAGGCAAGGTAATTTCGGGCGTGTGGTCGCCGACGTAAACATCCTGCGTTACCATCGCTACCGAGCCGTCTCTGCCGACGACCTTCCACGGCGATGCTACAAGGACGGTTGCCCCGCCTTTGGGTTCGGTTGCCCAGATGTCGCCCGGGGCTGGGACGGAATAGAAGAATTTGCGGTCTTCGAGCATCTCGGCCCAAATCCCGCCGTAGATGCAGCGACCCAGATGCTCGATGAACTGGCCGTAGACGTATTTGGAGATCGGCACAGATGTCCTGGTTGTGTCTACCTCTATGGTTGCCGCGGGCTTTTCGACGACCTCCGGCAGCCGGGCCGTCTCGGTTCGTTTATTTAGCCACTGACAGCCTGCGATCAGGCCCACCATCGCGACAGCCGCTACCACCGCGAATCGTTTTGCACATCGTACGTTCATAACTTTCTCCCGATAAATGTGTCCACACCGATACTGTTTTGCGCCATGCCCTTTTTCGTCGGGCCCGCCCCACGCTACGATATCAGGATATTAGCGCCGGACTAAAAGTCAATAACATTTTCAGGGTCGACCGCTTTCCTGAACCCCTGCCGCCTGAGCCTTGGAAATGCCGGGTCGTCGAGCAGACCGATCTTTTCCGTTGCGATCTGCTTGATACCGAGCTTTAGTGCCGGTGAAGCGGGCCTTAGCCGCAGGTCACCGTTTGCCAGGTCGACAAACATCGGGTCGGCAAAAACGCCGTGTTTTTCGTGGCCGACGGCCTGAACCTCGGCCAGAAGCAACTTGCCTTTTTGCGTATCCTTATAATACAGCAGATTATAGTCAGGCCTTGCCAGGTCAAGCAGGTTCTGCGTGGTATCATAGAAGAACTCCTTGCCGCGCGCCGGGTAAATGATGTTCCGCTGGACAACGGAGCCGATAGCGGTCTCGGGACGGATGCGGATCTGGCCGCCGATCAGGAAATTATTCTCAAGGTAATTGGTGTGCTTGATCTTTATGCCGTTGCCGAAGACGATATTGTCCTTGACGTACGATTCCTCCTGGTCGTCATCGAAGCGGATCTCCGTTACGGCATGGAGGCTGTTGTAGATGAGATTTCGCTCGATGACGTTGCCCTCGCCGGCGCAGGAATAATAGATCGCGTTGCCGTCGCCGAGGACCTGCATCACGTTGTGAAGTTCATTGTCGCGGATGATGTTATTGCGGGCATGGGCGAACCGTCGCGACTGGGCGGCGGTTTTCGGATGGCCCACCTCGTCCCAACGAACGGTCAGCATATTCTCCCGAAGGCCCTTGAGATTCTTAAAGTCCTCGTATTCCGGCAGCCATTTGACCGGATCGAAGATGCCGAAGTATCTCGGCCTTACGCCGCTGATGACGATTGCGTCATACGGAAGGTCATAAATGCGATTGTTGCGTGCCATATTCTCGCCGCTTTGCCAGATGAAGATGGCCGGGCTGTGCCAGAACAATTCGCCGCATCGGCTGATCTCATTGTTGACGATCTCGTTGTTCTTATTGACATCCTTAAGCCCCGGTCCGTAACCGCACAGAAGGATCCCCGTACCGCCGAGCCTGTCCAGCCGATTGCCAACAATGCTAATATTCTGACAGTAGAGGTCGCACCTTATACCGGTGCCGCCGGAATTTATGAATGTGCAGTTTTCAACTACGCAATCCTTTGCACCGCGAAACCGCAGGGCCGCGTTGTCCTTGTCGAACATCTCCCAATCGTGCTGGATCCCGGCGGTGTCCTTTTCCCACAGGTCGCGGTCGCCCTGGGTGAATGTTATCCCCTTAAAGACCAGTCCGACTACCGGCATATCGCCTTTAATGCTCTCGACATTGCGGCCCTCGACGCGGACAAGCTCACACAGGGTCGGAGCCAAGATATTATCGCCGGGTTTGCCGCCTTTCGGCCAGAGGTATAGCTTGCCCGTTCGGGTATTAAGAGCCCATTCGCCGGGCTCGTCAATTTCATCGATAACATTCTCGACCCAGCAGGATGGATGCCCTTGATGCGTCTTTCCGCCGAGCGCGCCCAGCCAGTAGGTTCCCGGTATCGTCGTCTTTGCAACGAGCGCCTT
>DAOVVQ010000268.1 GCA_030637065.1 Planctomycetota bacterium | reverse complement strand
TTTTTAATATTTAATTTTTAGTCGTGCTCGTCTTGCACGGCTTTTATTCCCGCCAGCAGTGCCCTTGCCTTTGTGATCGTTTCTTCCCACTCGGCGCGGGGGTCGGAGTCGGCTACTATTCCGCCGCCGGTCTGTACGAATGCGGCGGTGTCCTTGATGATAACCGTTCGGATGGCGATGTTCAAGCATACGTTGTCGTCGATCCCGATAAAGCCTATACTGCCGGTGTAGACGCTTCTTTGGGTCGGCTCGAGCTCTTCAATTATCTCCATCGCGCGGATCTTCGGCGCTCCGGTGATCGAGCCGCCGGGGAAGACGGCCTTGAGGATATTGCAGAATGTCGCCGGGCTCTGGGGCTCGTGGAGGCGGCCCTGTATCGTCGCTACCGCGTGAAAGACGGTCGGGTAGGCCTCTATGGTTCTCGGCTGGGTGACCTTGATCGTTCCGTACTTGCATATTCTGGTCAGGTCGTTTCGTTCGAGGTCGATTATCATATTCAGCTCGGCCTGGTCCTTGGGGCTCTGGACAAGCTGGGTGAAATTGGCTTCGTTTATTCGCTGCGAATCGGGGCAGGCCGTCTGGCGGCGGCGGGTCCCTTTTATCGGCTTGGTGCGGATGAGGCCATCGCAAACGGTTATGAACATCTCCGGCGATGCGCTTACGATGGCGAAATCTTCGCTACCGATGTATGCGGCGTAGGGGCTTGGGTTGTGTGCATTTTGCCAGCGGTAAAGCTCGACGGGGTGGGCGCTGTAATCGCACTTAAATCGCTGCGAGAAATTGATCTGGTAGACCTCGCCGTCGTAGATGTATTCGCGGGTTTTGGCCAGGGCCTCGAGGTAATAGTCGCCGGTCATGTTGCAGTCGATGGCGGAGATGTCGATATCCTGCAGGTCGCCGCACTTCGGGATGGTAACTTCGGTGTTTTCGGCCTGGCGGAGGATTTGGCCAAGGGCTGTGAGCTTCTCAGCCGGTGATTCGCGGTCGCCGGGAATCTCAAGTGCGATCAGCCACCATTTGTCCTCGGCGTGGTCGTAGCAGATCGCCCGGTCGTAGAAGCACAGGCGGATCAGGGGAAGGCCCAGGTCGTTGGTCGCTGAGGGGTCGATCTTTTCGATGTACCTGCCGAGGTCGTAGCTAAAGTAGCCGATCCATCCGCATTTGAAGATCTCTTTCGGGAGGGCTTTGTCCGGCGGCGATTCGAGCCGGTAGGTTTCGAGGGCCTGCTGTAATTTGCCGAATGGGTCATCGTCGCCTTCGGTGAATTTAAATGTGTCTATCGGCTCGGCGGCCCAGACGCTGAACCTGTTGGCCCGGCCCGGCGAGGAATTGCCGCCGAGGATCGCGGGGGACTGTTTTCGGGCAATGATGTCGGTTAAAGCCGGATGGCTGGCGGCGATTGCAAGCTGTTTGCAGTGCAATGTGCAGATGACGTTACTGCCGGCTGACTTGAGGCGAGGGGGCACTATTCGCCTCCCTGCGGGCTGAGGCCTTCGACGATCTGTATCGACGCCGAGGCCCCGATCCTGCTTGCGCCGGCGGCGATCATTTCGAGCGCCTCCTCGGTGGTTCGTATCCCTCCCGCGGCCTTGATCCTGCACTTTGGGGCGTTTTGGGCCATTAGCCGAACGTCTTCCACAGCGGCTCCGCCGGCGGGATTCAGGCCCGTACTGGTCTTGAGGAAATCGACTTTGGCGTCTTGTGCGACCTGGCAGGCGAACATCTTCTGCTCATCGGTCAGGGCAGCCGATTCGATAATAACCTTAAGCGTCACAGCCGGACGCATCTCGCGACAGATACGGCCCACGGCGGTCAGCTCGGCAAAGAGGCGTGCCCTGTCGCCTTCGATGATCGCGGCTAAGTCGGCGACCATGTCGATCTCGTCGGCGCCGGCCATTATCATCTCCCTGGCGTCGGCGGTTTTCGTCTCTGTGGTATCGGCACCGAACGGAAATCCCGCCACAGCGTCAACCTTTACGGGCGTTTGGTGGAGAATGTCGGCTGCGAGAGATATCCACCATCCGAGAACACAAACGCTGTGAAAACCGTATTCGACGGCCTCCCGGCAATGCCTCTCGATGTCGGCCTGCGTGGCGGTGGCCGAAAGAAGAGTATGGTCGATCAGTGCAGCTAATTCTTGTTTGGTATTTGGTATCACTTTATATGGCTCTTTCTGTTTCGTCACAAAAACCGCGTGGGCCAGGGCCCACCCTACATTACTTATGTTTCCGCTGTGAACCGCATGGGTAACAAGTTACCCATCCTACGCGCTACTGTCTATGTATCTATCGTCGGTGAGGTATCCTTTGTTTGCGAAAAATCCGGTTGCTTCTTCCGTGTTTTTGAAGACCTTTGTTGCGGTTTGGGTGACGAATACCGACGGTGCGGCGTCGCTGTGCCAGATAACGAAGACTTCCTTTGCCGCTTCGTGTGCGTGCTGGAGTTCGCGTTCGACCCCGCTGGAGATGGCGGCCCTTCCGTCGGCGAGGGCGGGTATATAGCTTATTATCATGTCTGACTGGTCTATCAGTGCGAAGTCGCGGGCGTATATCTGGCTGCTGATGTCGGGTTCGACCTGCTCTACTTCGCTGACGTCGAATTCGATTTCTTGGCCTAATGCGGTGAGTTTTACGGTGTCTTCGCCGTTTTGGCGGGCCTTTTTGGCGTAGTAGGGGAGGTTCACCTCCTCGAGGTCGGCTGGGTCGAAACAGGTAAATGCCTGCTTCATGCGGTCCCTGAAGGCTGCGATCTCGGCGATTACCGCGGTGTCGCCGGCGACGTGGGTCATTGGGAAGCTGAGATATGCTCTTTTTCGGTCCGGCTCGAATATGAGTCGGTAGAAGGTCTCAGCCGTGTCGCCGGTGAGTGCGTCGCCCCGGGCCAGGCAGTAGCACAGTGCGTTTTCGTTCGTTCCGTCCCGCATCATCTCGGTCGCGAGGATCTCCTCTTCCCGCCAGACGAGCAGGTCCTTGAGCGTGTGGCGGATGGGGTGCTCGCTGATGAGGCGGACGTGCAGGGCGTCTGCGCTGTCGATAATGCAGATGTACATATCGGCATTAAGCTGTCGCATCTGGTCGAAGTCGAAGGCAGGGAAGAGGCCGTGTCGCCAGCGGAAAGTCGCGTGGGTGTTTACGATGATGTTGTCGACGGTTTTTGATTTGGCGATGATGTCCTTTATTACCGTTCGGCGGAGCAGGTGGAGACGTTTTAGGGGTACGTCGAGTATCCGGCCCGGAGCGATGTCGGGTGCTTCGGCATACATTTCGTCGCCGACGTTGCAGAGCACGGTTTCGTTGCCCCTGGCCCGAGCGAGTTTGCAAACGTCGCTTAGGTACTGCTTCTTGTCAATGCCGACCATTCCAGTAACTACGACTATCATGTTTCAAATCCCGGTTCAATCGTTTGCTCAGATCCCACGTGGACTGCTGCTGCCTGCTTTTTTCAGTCCCGGTTTCAGCCACGGTCCATTGCCGTTCCGTGCGAATCAGAGGTTTTCGAGTCTCATTCGCTTGTCGTTGTCTCGCAGGGCGGCAATGAGCTCTTCCATTTCGCCTACGATTATCTTGTCCAGGCTGTAAAGTGACAAGTTAATTCTGTGGTCGGTGAGGCGGTTTTGGGGGAAATTGTATGTTCTGATCCGCTGGGAGCGGTCCCCCGAGCCGATCATGGACTTTCGGGCCGAATCTCGCTCCATGTTGATCTCCCGCTGGTGCTTTTCGTATATCCTTGACCGGAGGATCCGCCATGCCTTTGACCGGTTTTTGTGCTGGCTCTTTTCGTCGCGCATGCTGACGGTGATGCCGGTAGGTACGTGTTCGAGCTTTATTGCGCTGTTTAGCTTGTTTACGCTCTGGCCGCCGGGTCCGCTCGCCCGGCTTACGTGCTCGAGGACGTCGGCGGGGTCTATTTTAATATCGATCTCTTCGGGCTCAGGCAGCACCGCCACCGTCGCAGCCGAGGTGTGCACGCGGCCCTGCGATTCGGTCTCGGGTACCCGCTGGACGCGGTGCCCGCCGCCTTCATAGCCGAAGTCGGTCCAGACGCCGGCGCCCTTTATGTTCATTATCACCTCACGGAAGCCGCCGGTGTCGGTCGCTCCGAAATCGAGCATTTCAGCCTTCCAGCGTTTCTTCTCAGCGTATTTCTGGTACATATTGTAGAGGTCGCGGACGAAGAGGGCTGCCTCGTCTCCGCCGGTTCCGGGACGTATCTCGATGATGATCGAGTCGATCCCGGCGTCATCGGCCATGACGAGGACGTCCTTGATCTGGTCCATCAACTGCTGTTTCTTCTCGGTGAGCTGCTCGATCTCCTCGGCGGCCAGTTCGGCAAAATCCTTCTCGATCTCGTCATCTTCGAGCATGGCCTCGGCGTCGGCAATGCCGGAGAGCACCTCGATATACTGGCGGTAGGCCTCGACGATCGGCCTTAGCTTGCCCTGCTCCTTGGCTAATGGGACGACCTTGTTGTGGTCTTGGGCGATGGCGGGGTCGTTTAGCTGGTTTTCGATCTCGGCATAGCGGGCCTGTAGCTCGTCGAGCTTTGTCAGGAGACTGTCTTTTTGCTCGGATTGCTGCGTAGCCATTTGAGAACCCCTTCGGATGAAATCCTAAGTTCTAAACCCTAAATACTAAACAATGTCGAATTTCAAAGGCTTTAATGTTCGAAACAAAACGGTTCCCCGCCCAGAGACGGTTGCCGGAGGTAGCTGAGTCTAAAAAAATTACGCTGCCGATGCTTAATTTGTTTAATTAAGACCGACAGCGTAAGCTGTAGACTGATCGAATAGCTACTTTTTTGCGTCTTTTTTCTTTTTGAAGTAGTCCTGCCCGGCGCCGTATTTCTTCTGGAACCGCTCAATGCGACCTGCCGTATCGACAAACTTCTGCTTGCCTGTATAGAAGGGATGGCACATAGAGCATATCTCGGCGTGGATTTCCTTAGCAGTACTGCGGGTTTCGAACGTATTACCGCATCCGCAACGGACACTCACCGTCTGGTATTTCGGATGTATTTTCTGTTTCATGGTTTTGCTCCCAAAGGTAAAACCTCTTATTATATCGACCGGAATTCGTATTTCAACACAATTTTCAAAAAAAATTCATTTTGCCGCTAAATTGACCCCCTCAGCCCTTTCCGGGGTACTTAGCTAAACAGCGTGGGCCAGGACCCACGCTACAGGCTCAATTGGGTGATCCCGGCGCGCCGGGATTTGGCGGAGCCAAACCGATGGTGGATATCGGTGTGCAATCGCCCATCGGTCCCGATAAATCGGGACACGCTGCCACCCTTGCTGCGGG
>DAOVVQ010000292.1 GCA_030637065.1 Planctomycetota bacterium | reverse complement strand
GTACCAGGTACATTTAATTTACGACGAAACAGCAAAAAGCTGCGAATTTGCGCTAAAAATGCCTGTTTTTTTAGAAAGTAAGAAAAAATTAAAGGTACCAGGTACATTTAATTGTACTTGACAAGGGCTCTGTTTAGTTTACAATTCGATTATGCCAAGGCAAAAACGCATAACAAAAGGTGGCCTCGTCTACCATGTCCTCAATCGTGCCAACGGAAAGCTGCGTATATTCAGGAAGGATGGCGATTTTCGTGCCTTTGAGCGAATCATCGCCGAGGCTCTTGACCGTTTCAGCATGCGTTTGTGCGGCTATTGCATTATGGGCAACCATTGGCACATGCTCCTTTGGCCTCTCGAAGACGGCGACCTCTCTGAATTTATGCAGTGGTTAACGCTCACTCACACCCAGCGCTGGCACGTCTCGCACGGCACCGTCGGCGTCGGTCACCTGTACCAGGGCCGGTATAAAAGTTTCCCCATCCAAAGCGATGAGCACTACCTCGCCGTCATGCGATACATCGAGGCCAACCCTTTGCGAGCCGGGATCGTAAATTCCGCAGACGACTGGCCCTGGTCGAGCCTCGCCATAAGGCACGGGTCGGTAAAAGAGATCGCCCTCAGCAGCGGCCCCAAGGCCCTGCCCCGCAATTGGCCCCAACTTGTAGGCAGGACAGTTGCAGCAAAAGAAACCCAAAAGCTGGAAAACTGCATAAAACGCGGCAGCCCCTACGGCAGCAAAATCTGGACAACAGCAACAGCATCCCAATTAGGCCTGCAATCAACCCTAAGGCCAAAAGGCAGACCAAAAAAAGGTACCAGGTACATTTAATTTTATGATGTCGTAGAGACAATTATGTTGTTTAAGAGTTTGCTGGGAAATCCAGGATAATAAAAAGGAGTCGTGCCATGAGCAGAGCTTGTCGTTTGGTTATAGTTTTAACGTTGATCACGGTTTTTGTTCCGTCCATGCCGCCGGCTCATGCAGAATCCGGAGAAAGCACACGAATATCTAACCCGGCCCGGCATCACCGTACAGGCGAGCAACGCTATCCATATCGAGACAAGAGCGAATACATTCTAAAAGAACTGGATCTTCAGCCGGGCAATGTGGTTGTCGATATCGGTGCCGGCGATGGATGGTGGGTCGAAAGAATGGTCAAATTCGTCGGCGACAGCGGTGTCATTTACGCCGCAGAGGTCGAGAAGAAAATAGTTGACGAGTTGAAGGAAAAATTCGCCGATACGCCGCAGGTCAAACCTTCTTTATGCGAAACTGACAGCACGACACTGCCGGAGAATTCGTGCGACCTGGCCTTCTTCTCACAGACCTATCACCACCTGGGTGAGGGCACTCGTGTCGATTACCTGAAAGAACTGCTCACTGTTATCAAGCCGACCGGCCGAGTCGTGATCATCGAAAAGTACACTGAGATCGGGCTCGGCGAAGGAACCCATGGCACCAGGCTTAGTCGCCTGGTCCGCCAGGCCGAAGAGGCCGGCTGGGTGCCCGTGCGGCTGGAGTTAATGACGGGGACCTACCATTACATAGCGATCTTGGCCCCCAAAGATCTGTTCCCTCCGGAGCCGCCGAAAAAAAATAAACCCGGCAAGGGCAGACAGGCCCAAAGGCCCGAAACAAACCGATATACGATGGATTCGCTTGAGACCGTTCAGAGGCGACTGGCCAATAACAAGGCGGTGCTGGTAGATGTTCGGGAAAAAAGCGAATGGGACCGGGGCCATCTAAAGGACGCAATGCTGGTGCCGCTTGGCAAACTGCAGTCCGGCGACAAGGAGCTTATCGAACAACTGACTAAAGCTATTGACAACAATAAGATCCTTTACTACTATTGCCGATCGGGCAGGCGAACCCTTATCGCCGCACTGATTCTGAAAGAAATGGGCTACGACGCCCGCCCATTGAGTGAAGGATACGCCGACCTCCTGAAAGCCGGCTTCGAAGGAAATAAGTAAAACCGGAATATTTACCCGATGATAAATTATGCACGGAGATTAGAAGTGATCAATAAACGAAATGCCAGACGAGATTTTCTTAAAAAGTCATTCCTCGGCCTGATGGCAACATTCGTACCCGGCTGCAATACGGAAGGTTTAACTATTTCCAGGCGTCATCGCAAGCAGGTAAAACCCAATTTCATCATTATCTTCACCGACGACCAGGGCTACGGCGACCTCGGCTGTTTTGGCTCCGATTCGATAAAGACACCGCGGCTGGACCGGATGGCCAAAGAGGGGGTACGGTTTACGAGTTTCTACGCCCAGACGGTATGCGGCCCTTCGCGCGGGGCGCTTATGACGGCCCGATACCCCGTTCGCATCGGCGGCGGATGGACCACCAACGGCGACGAGATCACCGTAGCGGAGGTCTTAAAAGAAGCCGGCTACGCCACCGGATGCATCGGCAAATGGGACATGTCCCAGCGGCGTTACCAGGAAGGACTCGTCCCCAACGACCAGGGCTTTGATTATTATTTCGGCACACTTGGCGCAAACGACGGCGGAAAGGTAACCTTCCATCGAAATCGTCAGCAGCTAAACACAACGACCGACATGGCATCCCTGACGAACCTTTACACCGACGAGGCGATCCGCTTCATCAAAGAAAAGAAGGACGAAACGTTCCTCCTCTACCTCGCACACACCATGGCCCACGTCAAGATCGACGCCTCAGGGCAATTCAAGGGCAAATCCGCCGGGCAGCTTTACGGCGATGTCATCGAAGAGATCGACTTTAGCACAGGCCGCATCCTCGACACCGTGAAGGACCTGGGCCTTGACGGTAACACTTTCATCCTCTTTTTCAGCGACAACGGACCCTGGAGCGGCAAGGAGGACTTTTACCGCAACACCCACGGCGGGCAACTCGCCACCGGCACAGCCAAACCGCTAAGGAGCGGAAAGGGCTCTGCCTACGAAGGCGGATTCCGAGAGCCCTGCATCATGCGGGCCCCCGGAAAGATTCCCCCGGGCCGTGTCAGCGACGAGATTATCAGCACCCTGGACATCATGCCGACACTGGCAGCCTTGGCTGGGACGCAGCCGCCCGACGACCGAATCATCGACGGCGTCGACCAGACCGCACTGATAACCGAAAGATCCAAAAAAAGCCAGCGCACGACATTCTATTATCACATAAGAGGCGAACTCCACGCCGTCCGCCACGGCAAATGGAAACTAATGCTCCCGAACAGAACAAGATTTTACACATACACCGGCGACGCAAAGGTCACCGCAACAGAACTGTATGACCTCGACAAAGACATATCGGAGACAAATAACGTAGCATCGCAATATCCTCACATAGTTAACGAACTTATGAATCTTGCGGCCACGGCGCCAAACAGCCCCGACCCAATAAAAAAGAAAAAAACTACCAAACAGCAAACAAAAGCGAACTCATGAAAAAGTAATTGCGAGAGTCAGAAATGAACAGGAGAAATTTTTTAGGGACATTAGGCCTGAGTGCCGCGGCATTACTCTTGAAATCCAGCCCCTCTGTCTCGGCTGCCAGGAGCAAACCGCCCAATTTCGTCATAATATTCATCGACGATATGGGCTATGGCGACATCGAACCATTCGGCTCGACAGTCAACAGCACCCCGCACCTAAACCGCATGGCTAAAGAGGGCATGAAGCTTACATCATTCTATATCGGCTGGTCGGCGTGTACACCTTCGCGGGCATCTCTGCTAACCGGCTGTTACGCCAAACGCGTCGGCATGGATGGCAAAGTCTGTTTCCCCGGCGAGGCTCGCGGCCTCAATCCCGACGAGATCACCATCGCCGACCTGCTCAAAACCAAAGGCTACGCCACCGGCTGCTTCGGCAAATGGCACCTCGGCGACCAGCCCGAGTTCATGCCAGCCGAACACGGATTCGATTATTACTACGGAATCCCATACTCAAACGACATGTGGCGGTTTCACAAGTTCAATAAAAGGTACAATTTCCCACCCCTGCCGCTGCTGCGAAACGGCGAGGTGATAGGCGAGGTCGACAATGGCGACGATCAGGCAATGCTCTGCAAACAATTCACCGACGAAGCAGTAGCCTTCATCCGCAAAAACAAAAAACGCCCCTTCTTCGTCTACCTGCCCCACGCCTTCGTCCATCTGCCCCGCTTCGCCCGCAAGGAATTCATGGACAGAGCCGAAAATGAAGTCCAGGCCCAGATCGAAGAAACCGACTGGAGCACAGGCCAGATCCTAAAAACCCTGCGTGAACTAAAGCTCGACAAAAACACCCTCGTAATATTCACCTCCGACAACGGCGGCTCAACCGGAACCAGCATGGGACCCCTGCGCGGCGCAAAGGGCGGACCCGTCTACGAAGGCCACATGCGGGAACTAACGATCGCATGGTGGCCCGGCAAGATCCCCCCCGGCTCGGTCTGCGACGAGATCGCAAGCACAATAGACCTCCTGCCAACGCTCGCCAAACTCGCCGGCGCAAAGGCCCCGACAGACCGCATCATCGACGGCAAAGACATCTCGCAGCTGCTCTTAGCCGAACCAGGCGCCAAATCGCCCCACAAATCTAACTTCTAAAAAAAAACTGGTGTCAGATCGGGATAATGGAATATACGCACCAAGGGCAATGCCAGCGAACACTT
>DAOVVQ010000300.1 GCA_030637065.1 Planctomycetota bacterium | reverse complement strand
TATTATAAACATCTAACAATAAAATAGTAAATAGTAAATCGTAAATTACAAAGGGGCTAAAACAATGCCAACCACCAAAAAAGCTGGAATGCAGTGGCAGCTGGAACGTAGTGGAAACCCCGATCTATCGCCGACCCCTTTTTCGCGAAACAAACCCAATCTTAACATTTACTTAACAAATCTAACTCCTACAAACAAAAGGCTTTATAATGAATCGACTGACAAATATTAAGCAAATGTTAAGAAAAACAAACCCAATTCAAACCCAATTTCGAGGAGGAATTAAAGCCCCCCCGACATCTTGAATCCCTTCGTCGAGTTCGTAAAAAAACCGCGAAAACCGCAAGCCAGCCGCAGGGTTGACGGGATACCGCCGGGATATTATGATAGGGCGACTTTCAAGCGGCTGAGGGCCGTTGGTGGGCGTCTGAGGCTGGCGAATGTGGAGATAAGGCCGGTGGATTAGCTGGCGATACGAAAAAATAATGGCCCCGCGGCGATTGCGGGGCTGACTAAAAGGAGACACAGATGAGCAGAATCGTCGGATCAAAGATAGTTGCTATTGCAGTATTAAGTCTTTATGTATGCCTGATGACCGCGTGCGAGGCTCCGGTTAAGCATGAGGATACGCCAAAGCAGGTTGTCGCGGAGGCAAAGCCGGCGCCCGCAGAGGTCGAGAAGGCAAAGGCAGAACCAAAGGTAGCCAAGGCCGCACCTGAGAAGGCCAAGCCCGCTGTCGTAAAGAAGCCGAAGGTTAAGGTCACACATAAGGCTGTGACTTCGGATGACTTCATGGGCGACTATTCCGGTATGCTCAAGAAGGCCGATGCGAGTCAGTCGGATATCGTCGCCCAGGTGATCGCCCGCGGCAAGGGTGTATACGAGACGCATATTCTCGACGCGTTTGACAAGCGTATCGAGCCGATCGCTGTTCTGGAAGGAAAGCTCACGGAAGGCGAGGTTATTTACGGACGCAATGCCAGGATCAGCAGGGGCAGCCTCGTCGGCAAACTGGACGAGCCGGTCAGCGGCGTTTATGTGATGAAGAAGGTCGAGCGTCTGTCGCCGACATTGGGCAAAAAGCCGCCAAAGGGCGCGATCGTACTCTTTGACGGCAGCAATACCGACTCGTGGCTTGGCTTTGACCGCAAGAATAAGACGACGAGGGCGTGCGGCTGGGAGCTGGTCGAAGATGACGCGATGGAGATCGTTCCGGGCAGCGGCTGGGCGATGACGAAGAAAAATTTCGGCGATATTCAAGTGCATCTGGAATTTCGTACGCCGCTTAAGCCGACCGCAACCGGGCAGGCTCGCGGCAACAGCGGAGTCTATTTCCAGGGCCGCTACGAGGTGCAGGTCTTAGACAGCTACGGCCTCACCGGAGAGGATAACGAGTGCGGCGGGATATACAAGATCGCCAAACCGCGAGTCAATATGTGTGCCCCGCCTTTGCAGTGGCAGACGTATGATGTCACATTCCGGGTGGCAAAATTCGACAAGAAGGGCAAGAAAACTTCCGATGCGAGCATAACCGTCGCCCACAACGGGATAACGATCCACAAGAACGTCGTCCTGCCTGAAACGACGCACGTCGCTCCTTTCGACGAGGTGCCCGGCTCCGGCCCCCTGGTCCTCCAGGACCACGGCAACCCGGTCCGCTATCGCAACATCTGGATCAAAGAGCTAAGATCGAAAAAGTAACGCGGGCATAGCCCAAAAACATGACGGATGGGCGAATGCACAGTGGTGTCCACCATCGGTTTGGCTTCGCCAAACACGCTGCCACCCTTGCTGATGGACTGCGTGCATTTCTTTATTGGAATTGGCATTACACATGAACGGGTGAAATGCCGGACAGCAGGACCGCGCCGACCACCCAACCGCTGCGGCAAAAGGCTTACTTTTTCAGCACGTATTGCAGTAGCGTCTCGTTTGAGCTGTGCAGGCGGCGGCAGACCTCGCGGGAGATGTTCATTATAAGCAGGGCAAACAGTTCGAGGTCCGTGTTGTATACGTTCAGCAGGGCCTTTCGCGGAAGCACAATAAGCTCTGTATCTTCGGTAGCTATCGCGGTGGCTGTGTGGCTCTGAACCCCGATGATCGACGCCTCCCCGAGACATTGCCCCTCGTCGAATACGACCAATTCGAGGTCCATCCCGTCCTTACTGACGATAAGTTTGACTTTGCCGGACTTGATAATATAGATGTGGCTGGGCTCTGCGCCCTGCTCGAAGATCTTTTGCCCCGCACTGTACGAGACCTTCTCCAGAAGCTCGATAAGCTCATCGAGTTGGCCGCTTGACAGCCCGGCCAGGATGGAGATCTTGCTCAAAATGGGCAGGACATCTTCCGCCTCTAACATTTCCTGGCGATTCTCGCTATCAGTCATTATCGCACTCCCGATTCAGGACAATAAACCGGAGGTATTGTAAACCAATCCCGTCGAGCAGTCAATTGCTATTTTTGGTTCGGGATTTCCGGTTTTTTGCCGCGATCGGTGTCAGCTAAGTTTTCACAGTTCCTGCATCGCGGTGAGCTGATAGACCGCCACTGCCAGCAGGACCAGGGCAATGATCAGCATTATCGACAGTTTTATCACTGCTGGTAGAACGCGGCTGTCGTCCCTCCTCACCGCGGGGTCTTCGCCATCCGGAAGGGTTTCTATTTGTGCACATGCCGAGTTCGGAGCCAGGCGGCGAATGCAGGTGTATATGGAGCGGATCGCCTTGTATACCGCCAGCGAGCCGAGGTAAACGATGGCCCAGAAGGCCAGATAGCTTATAGCCATCGAGCCCAGCCCGGCGCCGACACAGAGGCCTATATATCCCAATGTCGGCAGGTTGACCCAGAATCCTTTTTCCATCTTGACGATCTTGTCGCTTTTCTGCTGTAACTGCCTGGCCACGTCATCGACGGCAAGCTGCGATGTAACAGCCTGCTCGGCGTTGAATTGGGACTGGTCAAGCTGCAGGATCGGAGCATATTCATCTATGTGCCCCTGTTCGTTCCGTAGGTCCCGATGTGCGATACGTGAGGCGTTGACGATCGCCAGGACGCCGATGCAGGCCCCAAAAAAGGCACCTACCGTCGCCAGATAACGAACGATCTTTTCATCTTCTCGTCTTAGACGCATGTTAGCCCCCTTAAAAAGCCTGCGACTAATAAAGTATAACAAATCCACGGCACAGGGGCCGGGGTTTTACGGCAATATATCCGGTATTATAGGGTCAGCTTGGGCTTATAGGCCTTTTCGGGACAGGCAGGCCCGATAAAACAGGTGGCATTGTGCGTGAAATGCGGTTTTTAGAATTTGTTGACATTTTGGCGTTTCTCTCGTAGTGTTAATGGCGGTGACGGGTATCGCTCAATGGAATTCGAGGTTTGGAGTTGTGGCTATTATGGGGTTTATCGAGCGGACGAAACAGAGGCGGTTGTGGCGGTTTAAGTGGCATTGTCTCTTTGCCGGGTTTATCGTTCTGGGTCTTCTTGCTATCGGTGCAGGTATGTCCCTGCTGCTTGTCGCCGGTGAGGATGGCGACAGCCAATTAGGGTGGATTCTCGGTATCGCCGGCAGGGTGAGTATGGGGGTGGCGTTTATTGTCGCCGCCTTTGGCGTCCTTGTGCTGACATACGAGAATGTTGCGAGCATCAAGGATAACGGCGAGAAGCTCGATAACGTAGTCGAGATGATCAAGCGGCAGCAGAACCTCATCGGGCAGATCGCCCGGGCCGTTTCTTTGAGCGATGCAGCCAAGGAGATCGCTTTTCGGGACACGGAGTGTATGGAATTATCCGAGGCGGTTTTGGGCAAGCTCCACCAGCATGATTTTGACGCGACCTATGCGATGATCGAGGCTATGGCTGCCCAGCCGAAGTACGGCGAGCTGGCTGGGAGGCTCAGAAAAAGGGCCGACGAATACCGGGATGCCGAGGAGGATACACGTGTCAGCAAGGTAATCGCCCATATCGATACGCTTTGCGATCAGCAGCACTGGGCCCAGGCTGCGGCACAGGCGGAGAATCTGATGAAGGCTTTTTCGGAATGCGAAAAGGCCCTGGCGATGCCCGCGAGGATTCGTGAAAAAAAGGACCTGCGAAAGAAGGGGCTGCTCGCCCTCTGGGATAAGGCCGTCGAGACCAAGGATACCGATCGCGGCCTGGAGGTCCTCAAGGAGCTGGACCAGTACCTTACCCCGAACGAAGGGCTCGCCCTGCAGGAATCGGCCAGCGGCGTCTTTCGCAACAAGCTGCATAATCTCGGTGTTCAGTTCGCATTGGCGGTTACCGAACGGCAGTGGGACAAGGCGCTCCAGACGGCCAGGCAGATCACAGGCGATTTTCCGAACACCCGAATGGCCAGGGAGATCCGCGGCAAGCTGGATATCCTCCAGGAAAGGGCCCGCAAGGGAACTACC
>DAOVVQ010000152.1 GCA_030637065.1 Planctomycetota bacterium | reverse complement strand
CGGTGCCGTCTGGTCGGATAACGAAGAGCATTTTATGTTTAACGCAGGTCGCAAAACCTCTCCTCAGGACCGGCTGATGGCGTTGGCTTCGGCGACCGGTGTTTCGGGGGGCGCTGCCAATACCATACCGTCGCTGTTTTTTGCCCAGCCGGCGAATATCTTAGGGCAGATGCAGGGAGCCAGGTGGGAAGATGAGGATGCGATAGATGGCCGGCGATGTTACGTTATCGCTGGCGAACTCGCAAATATGACTATGAAGTTCTGGGTGGCGAAGGATAGTCTTTTGATCCTGCAAAGACAGCAGATATTGGGAGGCAAGCTCGATGTTCCGGAATTGTCCGATGAGGATATAAGAAAAAGTTTGCAGTTGACGGGTAGGGAGGCTATTGATGAGGCAATCGAACAATTTAAGGAACAAATGAAACGGAGCCGAATGATGGCTGCGAAAATGAAAGGGACGATCACAGAGACCCACAGGAATATCTCCATCGATCAGCCTGTCGATCTGAAACCACTCATTTCCAAATATGCGGATATCGAAACCGTTGACCCAGCCGCTTGGCTGCGCGAACTAAAAGCCGATCCTGATACCCCCAAGCCGCCTGTCCTGACATGTGACCCGCAACCCGATCCTGACGGGGAAGATATGCAGGTACTGGAGGGGATAGAGACGGATTCCGGCGAGATATCCGGCAGTGTCGTCGATCGGCAGGGCAGGGCGATCGAGGGCGTCCGGGTCGATGTCTGGCACTGGTATCGCGGAAATGAAACTCATACCGATGAGAATGGTTTCTTCCGGTTAGACGGATTCGAGCCGGACCAGAAGACCGTCGAAATAACGTTCAGCAAAGATAAATACACGCCGCGATTCATACTTAAACAGCCCGTTGGCCTCACAGATACACGGGTTGTCCTTGACGACAGGACGTATTTTGAGGGGCAGGTTCTGGATCCGGATTCGAAGCCGGTCGCCGGCGCCGCGATACGGGCGCTCGCCGGACCCAAACATGCCGAAGGCGTTATGCTCAGTGAGATACCGACGGAAACTACAAGCAATGATGACGGGAGCTATCGGCTTTATGTCCAGGCTGACGTTTATGACATACAAGTCACATCCGGGCAAGGCGTTATCAGATTGCCGAAAATTGGCATATCCAAAAACGAGGCAAAACAGCTCGACCTGAAACTCGGCGAATCGATCACCTTTCGGGCCAAAGTGATAGATAAGCAGACCGGAGAGCCCGTCAAAGGCTTTCAGCTTGCTCGCAGGGGAAAGCGACGTACGATCGGAAGGTCCGATGCCGACGGCTTGATAGAAATTACCGGAATGCTGCCGGGTAAGATCGAGTTCATGGTAAAGACCAAAGAATGCGGACGATGGTGGTCGGAGCAATCGGTAAGCAAATGGGCTCGTTATAGTGTCCGTGAGGACGGCTGGCAGAGAAACTTTGACGGGCTTGACTTCGATCTTGCCTTCGGTATGGGGCCGGTAACTATCTTCACGGAAAAGCCCGTCAGGATCACCGGCAGGGTGCTGGACCCATACGGCAGCGCCGTCGCCGGAGCCACAGCAAGCCTTGCCAGGACCGGCTCGGGAAATTCGCTTACCGGCGATACGCGATACAGTTTTACAACCGATGAAGACGGCAACTTTGAAATGATCGTACCGACGAGCAAGGACACTCAATACAATCTTATCGCTCATGATGGAAAATACGAGCAATGGCGTAACTGGGCCAATGGCGTTTTGCCGCCGATCAAGACCAGCCCCGGTGATGTCATCGAGGATGTCGTCATCGAGCTTAACACGCCAGCCGTCGTCAAAGGAAAAGTTCTCGACAGTTCCGGCGACCCCGTGCCGGACCACAAGGTGCGGTCTCATGCGTTTGATAAACTTGAAAACCGCTACTATGACCCGACGGCACGTACCGACGAAAACGGTAATTTCGAGATCAAATTCATAAGGCCCGGCAAGCATTATATCCAGGCATATCCTCTCTGGCTTCAAGCAGAACAAGCTCCGGCAAAAACCAGCAGGATCGTAGAGGTTAAGGCGGGAGAGACGATCGATGAAGTTGAACTTGTAACTGATCGGCAGTAGACTGATCGGCTGAGTATGATTTTTTTAAGTGGAAGGATTCAGTATGAAATGGATACGGTTGGCTACACTATTCTTTCCCGTAATGTGTATGATATGGTTGGGTTGGAGTTCCTTAAGTGGGTTTTTTGCCCCCGTTGCTGGACAAATGGTGCTGGGTGTGTCATGATTTGGTTTGGTTTCGTGCACTATGACTCCCAGAATCGGCATTTGGAAATAAGGTGACAAACGAACGGTATTTTGATAGTGTGAAGCTTAGTAGAAGGTGTCGGGCTAGTTAAACAAGGACATGCAGGTTATGGGGGGGTAGATAATCAAGGTTTTGTTAAAAGTTTAAGCTTGAGAAAGGAACAATAATATGTCAGCAGAAATTATCAAAATCGTAATTCCAGCCATCCTGGTGTTGGCGGTGGTTCTTGTGGCTGGCTACTACATCATTCGGTTTATGCGGGGCAGCATAAAGATCACACTTGCGAAGAACTCATCCAATGCAGGAGAGCACATTACGGGTTCTTTTGAATTGATCACACGGAAGGAAATTGACGGCAACAGACTCTATGTCATGTTGGTAGGCAAAGAGGTGACCAGAGAACGCCGGGGAGGTAAGACCAGAACACACACGAGAGAAATATACCGGGATGAGGTGACGATGGAAGAGGCGAAAACCTTTTCAGCGGGCCAAACGATGAATTATGATTTCCAACTTGCCACGCCGTCATCGGCTGGGCCTGATGTTCTCAGTTCTCCTTTGGGCAAAACACTAAAAGTAGGCATGGAGATGTTGGGTGGCAGGAGGAGCTACCTGCAGTGGACAGTGGAAGCAAGGTTGGACGCTAAAGGCGTGGACCTGGCTTCGCGTAAGAAGGTAACCGTCAACATGCCCAAAACTACCTAAGACCACCAGTGGTCCTATGACTGCTTAATAATCGGATGTGTTCTCGCGGTGCTTTACGAGCTAATGAGCTAGTGTACGATGTCAGCCCCAACAAGAATCACGCCCGACTCGGCTCAAAGACCGAACAGGACGCCGCCGACCCGCGATGGGTTAGGCGTAATTTAGTTGCGCCGCTGGACTCTGCACAAACCGGTGAGTTGATCGCACTTCCTTAAGTGGTTTTTTTGGCCCCGCTGCTGGACAAATAGTGCTGAATGTGTCATAATCCGGTTCGGTTTCGTCGCTGAATGTTCCTGTGCGACGTGGGAAATTCGGGACGAAAGACGACTATATTGGCACAAAGGAGATTGGTATGCGAAAAAAAAGTCGCCCTGGCAAGGGGGTATTGTGGCTGGCGAGAGGGTTGTTTGTTGTTATGGCGGCTAATACGGTCTTTTTGGCGGGGTGGTGGTCTTCGGCAGGCGCTGGGCCGCCTTACCAGGCCAACGGTGTCAAGATCGGCGAGGTAACGCACAACTCGGCTATTATATGGACTCGTCTGACGAGCCAGGCGGAGATGCGGCTGGACGGTATACCGTTCGATGAGCTTTCATGGGATGAGGACGACAAGGGCGACTACAGCTACAAGGCCCCGCAGATGCCCGAGGGCCGCAGCATTGACGATATGCAGCACAGCGTTCCGGGCATGGCCGGGCAGGTGGCGATAGAATACTGGGTCGATGACGCCCCTGGTGATATTGGCGAGACCGGCTGGGAGTCGGTTGAAGCCGCCGACGATTTCACGTATCAATTCAAGCTGACAGATCTAAGGCCCAATGTCAGGTATCAATTTCTGGCCCGCTGCCGCACAGATGCTTCCAGCGGCGACGGTCAGGCGGTCGCCGGCTCCTTTAAGACCGCACCAAAGGCCGATGACAAAGCCGAGGTATCGTTTACCGTCGTCACGGGCCAAGGCTTCTGGCGGCGCGATGACGAGCAGAAAGGCCACACCATATACAAGTCGATGCTGGCGCTGAAACCGGATTTCTTCGCTCATACCGGCGACATCGTGTACTATGACAAACGCAGGCCCATCGCACATTCCGTCGCGATGGCGCGGCTCAAATGGAACCGGACCTACGCACTGCCTTATCAGCGGGATTTTCACAACCATGTCAGCAGCTACTTCATCAAGGACGACCATGATACATGGCAAAATGACTGCTGGCCGACGATGGACAACAACCGCATGGGGGACTTTACGTTTGTCCAGGGCCAGAAGATCTTCCTCGAACAGGTCCCCATGGGAGAGAAGACATACCGGACCGTGCGATGGGGAAAGCACCTCCAGATATGGATGGTCGAGGGACGCGATTTCAGGAGCGCCAACACCATGACCGACGGGCCCGGCAAGACCATCTGGGGCGAAAAGCAAAAGGCATGGTTCAAGCGAACCGTCGAGGCATCCGACGCGGCATTTCGAGTATTGATCAGCCCTACGCCCATCGTCGGGCCCGACCGCGGGAGCAAGAATGACAATCACGCAAACGAGGGCTTTGCGCACGAGGGCCGCGAACTGAGGCGGTTCATCGCCGACCAGAAGAACATGATCGTCATCTGCGGCGACCGCCACTGGCAGTATGTCACCGTCGACCCCGAAACCGGCCTTCGCGAATACAGCACCGGGCCGACCAGCGAAGTCCACGCAGGCGGATTCAGGATTAGCAATCGCGAGCCCATGCACCAGTACCTCAACATCACAGGCGGTTTCCTCTCCGTCGATGTCCGCCAGGAACCAAGGTCGGTGATGACCCTGCGCCATCACGCCGTCGACGGAAAGGTCCTCAATGAAGACCGGCTGAAGGCATACACGGACCCCCGTATAAAAAGAACCTTCATCGTCGCCGAAAAGGTTGTTTCGGACGATTCACCCGGAATTGGCGATGAGCCGTGGGCCCTTCATATAATTGACGGCTCGTCGAAAGGCGCCGACGGCGTCAGGCTCGCAGATGCGAACAAAGACGGTTTGCCCGACATCGCCACCGGCTGGGAGCAGGGCGAAATGACGAGGGTGTACCTCAATCCCGGCTATGAAAAGGCCGACCGCCCCTGGCCTGCGGTCACAGCCGGGCAAAGCCCCTCCGCCGAAGATGCGGTATTCGTCGACCTCGACGACGATGGCGCCCTGGATGTGGTCAGTTCGTGTGAAGGGAGCACGCAAAAAGTTTACGTACACTGGGCACCGACCGGGCCGCGGGATTATCTCGATGCCGAAAGCTGGCGAACGGAGGTCATTCCTTCGTCGGATAAGCTGATGAGATGGATGTTTGCCGCCCCAATGGATGTCAATGGTGACAGCCGCGTCGACATTATCGCCGCCGGCAAGAATTCCGGCGCAGAGATCGGCTGGTTCGAGACGCCGCGGAACCGGCGGTCGCTGAGCGATTACAAATGGCACCCGATCTCGGACGTCGGGTGGGTCATGAGCATCTGCCTCAAAGACATGGACGGCGACGGCGACGTTGACATTGCGATCAGCGACAGGCACGAGCCGCTCGAGGGGTGCAGATGGCTTGAGAACCCGTCGGCGGGCCCCGGGCTTTATCAGCCGTGGAAAAATCACTTCATCGGCGGTCGCGACAGGGAGGTAATGTTTATGAAGCTGGCCGATCTTGACGACGATGGGCTCGAAGATGTTGTCGTCGCCGTATCCGACAAACATATCCTCTTCATACGCAGGCTCAATGTCGCCGGCACGGCGTGGCGGGAATATGAGATCGCACTGCCCCTGACCGGCGCAAGAGGCAAGGCCGTAGCCGTCGGGGATATCGATAACGATGGCGTCAAAGATATCGCCTTTACCTGTGAACATGCCGAAGATGAATCCGGGGTTGGCTGGATATCATTTGCAAATAGTCCCACCAGCGGCAAATGGAAGTATCACGATATCAGCGGCGACAAATTGGGGACGAAATTCGATCGGATCGAACTATTAGACCTCGACGGAGACGGCGACCTGGACCTCCTGACCTGTGAGGAGAAGCAGGATGGCAAGGGCCTGGGAGTGATCTGGTACGAAAACCCGCTCACATAAACGACCCCGCCCCCAGCCCCACCTGCCTAACCCCGCTCTTTAGAGCGGGGATCCGCCACAACAACTCCCCCCAAAAAGGGCTTTAGCCCTGCAATCACTACCCACCGGTGGATGGTTGCTATTCGGCGGGTGGCAGCCACCGAGGCATCGCCGAGGTGGATGGTTCGAAGCGGAGACCAGTGACAACAACCAGGGGGGTTGCAATTTTCCCGACAATAGTGCATAATAGATGGTGTGCTGGCCGCGTGTTTGTGGTGCTAACGGAGTTGCGGGCTCTTGTTTGAATCAGAAGGATGGTTTGGCCATGTCCGATCAAAGGGCGAGTATGCTGAGAATGACAATGCCGCCTCCGGTCCATCGCTGCGGTGGCCCCAGCTGCGTCAAACTGTTTTTCGCCATGCTGCTGGTCCTTCATCTGCCTGTAATTGCAACCGCTTCCGCGCAATATTCCGACTGCACGGTTGACCGGCTTATCACCGTCCATTCCGCGGGCAGTTTCACCTGTAAGCCTTCCGGCTGGCAGGCCGTCGGGCCGGTAAGGCTGAGGATCCAGGTAGCCGGGATCAAGCTGAAAGAAGCTGATCTCACCGTGGACCCAGCCAAAGATAACACCCAAAAGCCCCGCGACTTCACTGCCGCAAAGTTAGAGGCGGCAGGGAACATCGAGCTAAAGAATATTCGGATGCGAAACTACTTCCGGGTTCTCGCCGACGTCTATATCGACGGGCAAAGCCTCGCCGATCAACTCATCCAGGCAGGCCTCGCCGACCGGGTTATCCTCGAACCGGAAATCGCCGGCAATGCCCCGCAGCCAGGCGACCGTGACTCTGCCAGACCCATAGACTGGTGGCGAAGATATGCTCAAAGAGGCAAAATGCCCCGTCCGGATCGTGTCGAAGACGGACTCAAGGCGATGCGCCACCAGGGCGGTATGAAAGGCCATCGCCCGCGCAGACAGCCGGTGCAGGTGTCACTAACGGGCATGCTGAGGTTCAGGGCGGACCTTTCCGAACTGCGGGCGGACATGACCTTTCAGGAGGCCATGGATTACCTCCGCGAAAAGACGACCCCGCCGATGCCGATCACCGTGATGTGGCCGGACCTGGAAGAAAACGCCTTCGTCGACCGGGATAAGCCCATCGGAGTCGACGGTTTTGGCGTCATGGAATTACGAAAGGCGCTGCAAATTATATTGAGATCCGTAAGCGTCGGTTCGCCAGGCGAACTCGAATATGTCGTCGACGGCGGCATGATCACCGTCGCCACGACGGAGATGGGCCTGTCCATACGTAAGTTTCAGGAGGTATACCATCTCGACGAAGTCGCCCAGGACGCATGGAACTTCATGCAGTCCGGCGGCTTCTCCGGCTCGAATTTCGGCTCGAATCAGCCAAACAACTCAAACCGACGATAACCGCCTATGATCCCAGCTTCGTAGGATGGGTCCCGATAGAGATAGCTGTCGGTCGACTGGCTACTAAAATGGGTGGCAGCGTGTTTGGCGAAGCCAAACCGATGGCCGGTGCCACTGTGCATACGACCATCGGTTTGCTGCGCAAACACGCTGCCACCCATTTTTTTATGGGATTGGCATTATCGTCTTATTTTCAGCCTCCTTTCGGCGGAATTTACGTAGATTATTATGGCATTGAGGACATCGTCGTTTATTATATTAAGAATGCAAAGGAAACGGGAGGCATTCGATGGCTGAGATCGAGGGCATGAGTAGTTGGGAGCACTTTCCGCACCGGGCCGATATGGGCATCCGCGGCACCGGGCCGAGTCTGCACGCCGCCTTCGAGCAGACTGCTCTTGCCATGACCGCGGTTATTACCTCGCTCGATATGGTCGAGGCCGTGCAAAAAGTCGATATCGCCTGCTCGGCCCCTGACGATGAGCTGCTGCTGGTCGACTGGCTGAACGCTCTGCTGTATGAGATGGATACGCGAAGGATGCTCTTTAGCCGATTCGAGGTGCTAATCGAAGGCCGCAACCTCACAGCCTTGGCGTGGGGCGAGCCGGTGAATGTCGAAAAACACACCCCAGCCGTCGAGGTTAAGGCTGCGACTTATACCGAGCTTGCCGTCGTCTGCGAAGATGGCGGCTGGGTGGCACAGTGTATTGTGGATGTATGACCTCAAGGGAGGTGCATTATGGAACTTAAAAAGCTGAAAAAATGCTCCGAATACCAGTGGATGGCCGAGCCTTACGGCAAGATGCGGGTGCCGGTGAGGTTTTACGGCGACCGCCGGCTCATCGAGGAGATGGACGAGAAAGTGCTCGAACAGGCGACAAACGTCACCATGCTGCCAGGAATAGTCGGAGCCTGCGACGTCATGCCCGATGCGCACTGGGGCTACGGCTTTCCCATCGGCGGTGTTGCCGCGTTCGATCCGGATAAGGGCGGTATCATCTCAGCCGGCGGGGTGGGTTTTGACATCTCCTGCGGGGTCAGGACGATAACCACCGGGCTTGACGCCGAGGAGGTTCAGAAACGCAAGGGCGATATCGCCAGCCTGCTCTCCAGAAAGATCCCCGCTGGCGTCGGCAGTACCGGTAAGCTGAGCCTGTCGCCGTCGCAAATGGACGATATGCTCACAGCCGGCGCCCGCTGGGCCGTCGAGCAGGGCTACGGGCACAAAAAGGACCTCGACCACATCGAAGAGCATGGGGCGATCGCCGGGGCAAAACCGAAATGCGTCTCCGACCACGCCAAGAAACGCCAAAAACAACAGGTCGGCACGCTCGGCTCAGGCAACCACTACCTCGAGATCCAGCGGGTAAGCGAGGTCTTTAACGAGAAGATCGCCCAGACATACGGGCTGGTCAAAGGGCAGATCGTTATTACCATCCATTGCGGCTCCCGCGGCCTGGGCCATCAGATCGGGACCGAGTTCCTAAAGAGAATGGTCACCAGTGCCCCGAAATACAACCTCGATATTCCCGACCGGGAACTGGCCTGTGCGCCGATCGATTCGTCCGTGGGCCGGGACTATCTCGGTGCTATGCGGGCTGGGATCAATTGTGCCCTGGCCAATCGGCAGGTCCTGACCCATCTGCTGCGGCAGGCGTTCGGGGATCTGTTTCCCCGGGCCCAGCTAAAGCTGCTCTACGATGTCTCGCACAATACCTGCAAGGAAGAGACCCACCGGGTAAACGGAAAGACCAGGCGCCTCTTCGTGCATCGAAAGGGTGCAACTCGTGCCTTCGGCCCCGGCTATGAAAAGCTGCCGCCGGAATACAAGGATGCGGGTCAGCCGGTCAT
>DAOVVQ010000105.1 GCA_030637065.1 Planctomycetota bacterium | reverse complement strand
TTCTCGGATCGGTACTTTAGGTAATGCCAACACGGACTAACGTGCAGGAAAAGTATGAATATAGGTATAGTTACAACCTGGTTTGAACGCGGCGCGGCCTATGTGTCCAGGGCCTATATGGAGACTCTTTCCGTATCGCACAACGTTTACATTTATGCGCGAGGAGGGGAGTCGTATGCCACCAAGGACACCAAATGGAATTTGCCCTGTGTGACGTGGGCGCCACATTTTCACGGCATCTCGCCGGGGTCGGGGACGGCCCTTAGTATGACACATTTTTCGAAGTGGCTCCGGGATAACTCCATTGACGTAATAATCGTAAACGAGCAAAGACGGATTGACGCAATAAAAGAAACTTCACAATTGGGCTACGTCATAGGTTCCTACGTCGACTATTATACCCGCAAAACAGTTCCTGATTTTGACGTTTACGATTTTCTGCTTTGCAACACTCAGCGGCATTACAGTGTCTTTCGTGACCATCCTGGCGCGATATTCATACAGTGGGGAACGGATGTCGAACTGTTTAAGCCGTCTCGATTCTACCCGGATCGCTGCGGGTCAGATACGGTATCCTTTTTTCACAGTGCCGGATGGGGCGGTACGAATCTTCGAAAGGGTACGGATCTTCTCGTCGAGGCCTTCGGCAAGGTCAAAGGCAACGCCAAACTTGTGATCCACTCCCAGGTACCGGTCGAAAAGTATGGCAGGACCGCAAGGCTGATCGAAGGCGACGATAGGATCGAATTCATCGAGAAAACCGTCCCCGCTCCCGGTCTCTACCATTTGGGCGACGTTTTTGTTTATCCCTCGCGGCTAGAGGGAATAGGGCTGTGCATGCCCGAGGCGCTGGCCTGCGGTCTTCCGGTCATCACTACGGACAACGCGCCTATGAACGAATTCGTAGAGGACGGAGTCAACGGGCTTTTAACTCACATAGCTCGGACCCAGCCGCGTGACGATGCGTACTATTGGCCTGAAACGATAGCCGATGTCGACCACCTCGCTTCCAGGATGCAGTTTTATGTCGATCGGCCCAAAGTGGTCGCCGAGCACCAGAAAAACGCACGCGCAAGCGCAGAAGAAAAGTTCGATTGGTCAAGGAATTCCGCATTCTTGAGAGATTACGATTTCGAAAAAATGATTGCAAACAAGCACATTCAACAGCCCCTTTTGACGCAACGGCTAAAGTGGTATGGCCGGAATCTTTTGCTGTACATGGAAAAATATGCCTGCGATGCGGGGAGACTGATATTGCCCGCATCAGTGGTTCATCTTCTTAAAGCCCCGGTTCGATGGAAACAGAAATGGGATCTGCGACATGGCAACACTGAGTCCGGCAACGTATCAGACCATGTCAATGCCGAAGAGACGCAGGACAATTGCCGTTAGTCAAGCACCTTGTAGACATATAGATCGATAGCGGCACTTTCGTCACAAGACTTGCCCATATATTCGGCGGCACCTTGAGGGGCATTTTCGATCAATACCGCCGAGAACAGGTAGTCCGCTCCCACATCGCGCAGGACGGCCCAGTCAAGATCCAATTGCCGAATACTTTTGATGCCCTGATCCCTGGTAACGTAGTAATTCTCTCCCAGCTCGGAGCTGACGAGATAGCACCGGCTGCCGTAGTTGTCAAAACCGACCCTAAGCGCTTCGGATTTTTCCAGCTCGGCGGCAATGATCTTCCGAAACCGATGCTTGTACTCGAGCGGATACAGAGAATTGTACCCTCCGATGGTTTTAAAGCCGTTGAGATGTGCGATACTGGGATGAAATCCAAGACATGCTATCTTGAAATCGCCTTTGCCGGAACCGATCATATTTTCGGCCTTGCCAAACACCTCTGCGCTCAGGTACGAACCATACGTCGGCTTGATGCGATAGGGCATCCACATGTACGTCGGCTTGGTGCGATACGGAAACCATGTGGCGGTTAGAGCGTTAAAAAATATCTGGCAGATAATCAGACACACAGCCGCCCGCCGGGCACGCTTTCCACCGGAGAACAGCCCGGCGAGCAGGTAATACAACATCACGTAGAACATCAGCGGGAAGAAGAAATACCACCGGGAAAGGTTCACCATGGCAAACAACCTTACCCTGGTCCTGAGATCGAAGAAATAAGTGTCACTGTGCAGAAAGTGGAAGAGACAGGAAACCACAATGAAAATAAAACATCCCAGAACAACTTTGAATGTGCGTATTTCGGACGGTGTCGGGCTCGCACAATCGGACCTGGTTCGGCGGCAGATGGCACAAATAGATTTCCACCTCGAAATGACATAAGCCAATACGGTCAGCCATAAGAAAGGAAACGGGTTCGCCTCGGCATGATAATGGGAAAACAGGAATACGCGTGCACTGCGCCATAGCAACCGAATGGGGCCCCGCTGTCTTGTTTGAGCAAATTCGGTCCTGTGCCAGACGATAGGGTTGTCGGCCAGGGTGTTGGCGATCATGGGCCAGTTGGCGATGAGATATCCCGCACCAAGCACAATTACGCCCAGGATAAACCACGGGCGAACCTTGCCTTCTTTTGCCAGGTTGATTGCCCACCATATAGCCAGTGCAGGTATGAGAAATATCCCCACCAGCGGTAAGGACGAATGAAATGGAAAGGCCGCAAGAAATAATAAACAGCACAGCGTAACAAAGCAACCGGCTTTTTCCGAGAGCAATCGAAGGGCGACCAGGAAAACCATCGGCATGCCGGCAACGGAAATTCCTCCGGCGGTGTAAAACGGCAGGAAGCTAAAAGCCACGGCGACGGCCCAGGCAAACCCTGTGTTTTCTCCTGAAAGAACCAACAGCAGGGAGAACATGGCAACAAATCCGACAAGACGGATAAAAAGCTCGTCGGCCAGATAGGCCTGAAGGGGCGGCAGTTGCGCGTAGAAAAACGCTGTCACCGGCCGCAATGAACCACGGGCCTCGACCGGCAGTCCGCCTAATAGAAAATCCCAAACACCATCCCGGCCATCTTCCGGATTGGAATACATCATGCTATTAATGCCAGCATGTGCATCGAAAACATCGTGAACCGGCACGGGGCAGTTTTCACCGAGGAGGAAAGCGGGCAGCACAAAAACGATAACAGCCAGACCGCCGAGGAGATATAACGCAAAGATCCTGCCTGCGGGCGTTTCTTTCATGCAGATCGAATTTGTGTCATTTGTAGAAGGAGCGGACAGCATCTGCTATTCTTTCCTGTTCGGCCTCGGTCAGTTCGTTGAAGAAGGGCAAACGGATCAGCCTGTCACTGATATCCGTTGTTACGGGGCAGTCGCCGGCTTTTGCGCCCAATTTGGCACCCATTTCGGAAAGATGCAGAGGCAGATAATGAAAGACAGCCTGTATGTTCTCGGACTTGAGATGTGCGATCATCGCCTGGCGGTCCTCATGTGAGGGCATGATCATGTAGAACATATGATACGACTGCTCGCAATGATCAGGCACGTAAGGCAGTCTTACGCTATGCCGCCCGGCCCAGTCTTTCAGGCTGTCGTTATAATATTGCCAGACTCTTTGCCTTTGCTGCTGGATTTGGGTCCGTGCCTCGAGTTGTGCATAGAGAAAACCTGCAAGAATATCCGAGGGCAGGTAACTGGACCCTACGTCGACCCAGGTGTACTTGTCGACCTCGCCGCGGAAGAGGCGGCTTCTGTTGGTACCCTTTTCGCGGATGATCTCGGCCCGCTCGATGTAAGACGGGTCGTTTATGAGCAATGCCCCGCCTTCGCCGCAGGTGATGTTTTTCGTCTCGTGAAAACTCAACGCCGACATACACCCCAGGGTGCCGAGAAACTCTCCCTTATACTTGCCAAACAGTCCCTGAGCGTTGTCCTCGATAACGGCGACGCCGCGGGCGGCTGCAATCTCCCCAATAGCATCCATCTCACAACCGACCCCCGCATAATGCACGGGAACGATCGCTTTGGTCCGCGGGGTAATGAGCCCTTCCAGCAAGGACTCATCCATGTTCAGCGTATCGTCCCTGATATCAACGAATACCGGCTTTGCCTTGTGCAGCAAGAAGGCATTGGGCGTCGAGACAAAGGTAAAAGACGGCACGATCACCTCGTCGCCGGGCCCAAAATCAAGCAGGATCGCCGCCATCTCCAGGGCATGTGTGCAGGAGGTGGTCAAAAAAGCCCTGGAAACGCCGAGATGCCGCTCAAAAAAGGCATGACAGCGTTTGGTGTACGCACCGTCGCCGGAGATCAGGCCGTTATTAATGGCCTGGGCAATATAAACAAGCTCCTTGCCCTCAAAACATGGCTTGTTAAATGGTATTCTATCCTGATTCATATCGATAACATACTTCGTTTTAAGAATAATATCAACAAACTAAACTCATTCGAGGCTGTGTACAACTTTAGCAGCCGGCTGTCCGAACCAGAACCGGTTGGCCCGCAGCCTCGTTATTGCGGCCATGCATATAGAACAATCCCTGAAATGATCAATACAAGAGCCATCGCATGGTTTCCGGTAAATTTTTCTTTAAGGACATAATGTGACAATCCCAGTATCATAAGCTGCGTAAGGGCCGTACACATATAAACCAAACCGACGGCCAGTTGTTTGAGAGCGAAATACGCACAGATAGGGATCGTGCAAAAAAAGGCCACAGCCAGAATGAGATTTGTCCAGCATTTGCCCCGGACGAAGAACAGTTTGTAATTCAACTGACCAAAGGCAGTGCATACCAGAGCCAGGATCAGCGCAGAGATATGTGCAAGCATCATGCCACCTCCGGCTCGGAGAGAATTCCCCCAGATCCGACAAAACAAGGACCGCCCTGATTGACAAATATTTTCAGTACGTAGTTGCGATACATATCTTGTTCGAACTTCCTGATCATTGCTCCCTGTTCCAGACCAACCAGAACACTCCAATTGTTATCAGTATTGTCCCAACCCATTTGGTCCACGGCAAAGGTTCATCGTAATAATAAGAAACGGCAAGTAACAGCGGAAAAAAAAGACTCGTAAAAGGATAGGTCAGATTCAATGGGTAACGGCTATGGGCCACACCCCAGATGACAAAGCGCAGTCCATTGAGCCCAATGACAAGAGCTATACCCAATATCAGAGAAACTGATGATAAGCCGGAGCGCATGGCAAGTTCCTTGAGAACGACAGCTCCGATAATATTGATTGTTACCGCCGATAAAACTATGATCAGCGGCATCATTTTGAAATCAGCGCGTTTTTGTATCAGCACAGTAGGCTTCCTTGTTGGACGCAGCACCGGATTTTCAGTGATCGACCCGGACGACGAGCCAATCGGCGGTTACACTCCTGATAATAATCGGCCATCCATGCTCGTAAATTTGCAGAAATTAATTCCTTCCTGTTATTTCGATGCCCTTGCGACAACAAGACAGCTTCCTCCAAAAGGTATTGTCCTTTTATTCCTCAATGCCCTGATTTCCCTGTCTAATACCTTGTTTAAAAACCATCCGGCCCATTTGGCGGGTTGACGGTGTTCCTTCTGTATCCTCTTGAGTTCACTTTTTCTCCTCAAGCCAATTCTAGTTGGGATCGTGCGGAAAAAAAAGATTGGGACAGGAAGTAAACTAAATATATATGTCTTAAACTCTATTTCAAACCCGGTGGATTCGAGTTTTTTGACCAGAGATGCGGTTGTATATCTCCTGTAATGTCTTGATCGCTTGTCTTCAAAAGAATAAAGAAAATTGTATGCTGGCACGGTAATATAAACTCTTCCATTGGGAGCCAATAGCGGATTTATGGTTCTCAGGAAGGCGACGTCATCTTCGGTATGCTCCAATAAATCGAACATCCCTATTGCAGGAATGGAATTCGGTTTGAAGTCGGCGTCCTCAAGTGTCGAGCAAATGACTTGCTTCAAGCCTCGGTTATGAGCGTTTGTAGCCCCTTCAATCCCAGGCTCAACAAGCACTGTATCTATCCCCATATCCCTTAGTGCCAAAGACACATAACCATTGCCGCCTCCTATATCAAAAAGCGTGTCACCTGGCGGGTATAAGCGGACAGCCTCAAGAATACAGTTCCTTCTGTGGTTGAACCAAAATGAGTTCTCTTCGACCTGAAGACACCACTGATTTCCATTTTCCGGATATGATATCTCAGAACGGGTTTTAGCAAACCAGATATCGCTCTGACCGCACTCGAGATTTTGGGAAATATCGTTTATTTTAGCCATTAAAAAACAAACCGGTTTTATCCAATAGAACGTTTCTTTTTTACCATTGCTGGGATTTACACCATATTACTTCCACAACTTCAAGTCAAGCTTATAACGCTCAGCCAGGTGGGTGTTGATATCGGCAAAATATTCATGTAAATAATCTCTAACTTCAGAAGGCAACTCAACAGCAGATTTCCTGCTGGCATTTATTATTCTTTCCGGATCGGGAGGCGCAAAATCGCTATCGACCCCAAGGAAGGCGTAAATATCCCGCAATACGGAAGGGTCGCTGACGAGCTGCTCGAAAATGACGATTTTGAACCGCTCGGGCGGAAAATAACGGTCATATATGTCGATAAAGTCGATGTACCGACCTCTCTTCAGGTACGCAAAGGGATTGACGGAGACCTGCGTTTTGTCGTAATCGTTTGCCCTGCTCTCTTCGCTGCGAAAAGCCTCTTCGATAGGGAGCGTTTCGAGGCCGTTGTTGACACTGAACCAGTAGTTGGACACCGCCCTTTCGACAGGGTCCCGGATAACCATGATCGCACGGGGTTGGTCAAATGACCGGGCGATCCTCTTTGCAGCCGGCTCGGACTCGTAATATACGGTGCTCTTTTCGCCGCGGACCAGGGCGGATGATCCGGCTGGGAAGAAGCGGCGATCGTACTGATCGAGACCAAGATTAAAGAGTTCGTCGGTGAAAAAAAACTTCGGCTCCGGGCGCAACGGTTTTGCCATTTCAATATCAGGATGCGCGTCAAGCTGATGGTAAAGATATGTTGTCCCGCAGCGTTGAGCGCCGATGATGAAAAAGTGGCTACTCATCTGCACCTGCAACCTCCCTGATGTGATACGGCATGGACCAGCTTGTTTGATTGATCAGACGAATGAGATACTCGCCGAGCATACCCAGCAGGAGTAGCGTGATGCCGTTGAAAAATGACACCAGTACCACAAGAGTGGTCCATCCCGGCACGGTAACCGATGACAGCAGCCCCCGGCAGAGGTAATAGGCCCCCAAAAGAAAGCTGACTATCGAAATGATAAGTCCGAAGACGGTGACCAGACGGAGCGGCCAGGAGGAATAGTTAAACAGGATCCTCATCACCAGCTTAATGATTACTCTCAGGTTATAGTTGCTTTTTCCGCTCTGCCGTTCTTTGTGTTCAACGGGCACGTTAGTCGGTCGACTACAAAACATCATTACCATGCCTGTGATGTATGGATATGTGGTTTTGTATGCGCAAATCCGGTCGACTACATCCCGGCGAATAATGCGGAAATTGCTCAGCACCAGACCCTTGTGCTGAAGAAAGATGCGGCTGTTGATAAAAGCGATCAACCTGCTGCCCCAACATCTGTACCAGGCGTGTTTCTTTTGATTGAAACGCCCCATCACCACATCGTAGCCCTCTTTGGCCTTGTCGATCAGGTGAACGATCTGGTCGGGCGGGTTCTGCATATCATCGTCAAGTGTAATGATATAGTCGCCGGTAGCTCGCTCAAAACCGCACAGATTCGCAGTGTGCTGGCCGTAATTGTGAAGCAGGTCTACCGCAATAATATTTGCATTGCTGCTCGCCTTATCCCGCAGAATTTCCCAGCTTCCGTCACGGCTCCCGTCGTTGACCAGGATAATCTCGTAATTGTAATTGCCGCTTTCAAAAAACCCGACCGTTTTATCGATCGTCGTTCCCACAACATCAGCACTGTTATAGACAGGGATAACGGCACTGTATTTGACGTCTTTTTCCTGCTGCCGGTCGGGATCCGGGCCCTGAGGATTCACATTATCCATCACTCGCCTTTCCGCCTGACGAATCTTGCCCAGCCGCACGATCGATCATTTGAAGCATAAATTGAACCACATCATCGCTTTCATTAAGCATATTTTGCCGTTTCGCCTGCCAGGCCTCTCTCAAATCCCGGCGTCTCAAAAGTTCTTCGGCCAACTGACACGCTTTCTCCATCGATTTCGGGCGAAAAATCAGACTATACTCGCTTTCCAGGGCCCGCAAATACCCGAAGTCGTATGTGCCAAGGCATATCGCAGGGACGCCCAAAACAGCACTTTCCGCAGCCATTGTCCCTCCTTCTACCAGACACAGCGCAGCGTATGCCAGCAGATTGTGCATCTGGTCGACCGGGACGGGGCTGGCATGCTGCGATAATTCACCTTCCAGCGGCTGTTCCGAGCTTATGACAACCCTGCCGAACTTGCCAAGGCGCTCGATTAGATTTTGCAACTGCTGACCCGTGCTGCCCTGCCTGCCGACATCGTGACTCGCCCCCCACGAGACGGTCCGAACGAAGATATACGGCTCATCGGGGTTTAGGCCTGCCTGCCGCAGGGGCTCCGGATCGGGCTCAAAATAGCCGGGTCCTAAGTACGAAAGGACCGGCGAACCGCGAAACCGAACGTGTCTGTCGCCGAAATCGCGATAGTAGCCCAGGCCGGTGCAGATATACGTAGCGAAGGTCATCCCGATCGCCGCCTGAAGCCGGGCATGTTCCATATCGTCATAGATCACCGTCGGGATGCCGAGGGTCTTGCCGGCAATGCCGATCGAGTGGCCCACCCTCGCGACCATGACATCGGGCCTGAACTTCCGGGCCAGCTTAATGAGCCGAATGGTCCGGCTGACAAGCTCAAAGCCCATCGCTAACATATTCGAGCCCTTCTCGCTGATGCAGGTATACTCGATATCGAGGGCATCGAGCAGGTCGATGGCTATATCCTTCTTTCGCGCTGTCACCAGCACGCGGTCGCCGCGCTCTTTGAGCTTCCAGATGGCATTCTTGAAAAAATGCACCTGCGCCGGATGTACGATGTCAAACAGAACGTTCATGCGACTCCTCGATAGCTGTTTGCGGTTTCATAATTATCCGTCGGCATTCTTCAACCTTTCAGAAGGGCGGCGATCTTTTCGGTATTCGGTTTTTCGATCACGCCCTTTTCGGTAATAATGGCTGTAATATCGCCCGCATCGGTCACATCGAATGCCGGATTATAGACGTCCATACCCTCTGGTGCAACCCGATTGCCGCCAAAAGCAGCCACTTCCGCCGCATCCCTCTGCTCGATCGGGATATCATCGCCGCTTTTCAGGCTAAGGTCAAAGGTGCTCACCGGAGCGGCGACGTAAAAGGGTATATTGTGCCGGGCGGCCAGGATGCTCAGGCTGAATGTGCCGATCTTGTTAGCGGTATCGCCGTTGGCTGCGATCCTGTCGGCGCCGGTTATCACCGCGTCGACCTTGCCCTGTTTCATCAGGACGCCAGCCATATTATCGCAGATCAGCGTCGCATCGATCCCAGCCTGCATCAGCTCCCACGCGGTAAGGCGGGCGCCTTGCAGGAGCGGCCGCGTCTCATCGATATAGACCTTAAACTGCCTTTTCTTTCTGTGCGCCTCGTACAAGGGCGAAAGAGCGGTGCCTTGACCAGCTGTGGCAAGGGCGCCGGCGTTGCAGTGGGTCAGGATTCCGCTGCCGTCCTTGATGAGCTTTTCACCGTTTATGCCGATCTCCCGGCACGAGAACTGGTCCTCCCAGCAGATCCGCCTCGCCAGATCGAGCAGTGTCCGCTGCAAATCGGCCAATGACGCCTCGGGTTTGTCGGCGGCGAACTTCTCTGCACACACCTTCATCTTATCCAGAGCCCAGAACAGGTTCACCGCCGTCGGGCGGGATTTGGCAAGATATTCGGCTGATTCATTGAGATGAGCGATCGCCCCGGACAGATCCTCATTGCTGTCCAAAGTCTGCATGGCAAGGCAGATCCCAAACCCGGCGGAAACGCCAATGGCAGGTGCGCCCCTGACGGCAAGCGTCTTTATGATCTCGAAGAGCTGCTCTTTGGTCGTACACTTAAGCAACTCGAACCGACCCGGCAGCACCCGCTGGTCGATAAGCTCAAGATACCCGTCAATATCACCCTTCCATTCAAGCGTCTCAAAAACCATCGCAGTCATCCTTCCAATACTGATATATCACTTCTTCGACTCGGCCTGTAGTTTTTCTTTCAGCCCTCGTTGGCCATATCCTCGATCAGCCGCCTGGCCTTTTGTTCGTCCACTTTAACAGATGTACTTATCGGGTGGTAGAGTCCGTACTTGTCCCGGATAACTTCCGGTCTAATCGCATCGCTGAGTTTGTCAAAAACGCACTTCCATTTTATATCTAAACGGTGAAGATGAAAACCATTAAGTACATCTTCAGGTGACCCCGACTTGAGCAGCTTATAAGAGTTGGGTTTCTCAATTACCCCCCACCCGATAGCCCCGAATCCCGTTGCGTATGCAATAACAGTATCACCTGCAATATATTTCTTGAGTATTCGTTCACCCTGATCGCCGGCCTGACAATAAAAACTTGTTGTAATCTTTTTCTTCTCAACAAGATATCGCCACCATTGTTCTTTGTTCGTTTTCGACAAACCGATGTTATGCCAATAATAGGCTGGTTTACGCGTTCGGCTTTCAAACGACAGGGGGAAAATCAACTCAGGTGACCGGTCAAAAACAACTGAAAAACTCAGACACTGCTTCCTGCCAAATGCGACCGGTGAGTATGCGACACATCTGAATGCGACACCACGGGTTGAAAGCCATTCACCCATCGAGAACAGAGTCGAGTCAAACGCTCTGGCCATCAGTATTATTCTGCTGTTCTTGTTGATGTCCTTAATGTTCACCTCGGCACCGAGAAAGCCGAGAATGGTTTCGTTCATATCGTTTGATTCTTTACTGAAGTGGGAAATAAAATCCTGCCCTTGATAGCGGGAAAAGTCCGCGAGATACTGAAGGGCCTGAGTTTCGACTCCCAACGAACCTTCATTCCTCTTAAGCTCCACAATAACACCGTTGCCCATACGGTCCAGTGCAAGGATGTCGGCCCGCTTGCGATGTCTTGTCTTGACTTGATTGCTAATCAATAGAAGCGGCTCTCCGAACACATCGGAATTCAAGATCGGTGCCTCAGTTTCGGCTGTGGACATCAAACATCCCTCCAATACACTTTCTTTGGGATTCCAGAAGGTCTTGCAAAGTTTGATGGTTGCCTTTGTCTTTCTTTTTGTCGTTGTCTTTATGTGATTGACTTCAAACAGCATTTCCGTGCCCCTGCAAACCAGTGGTCAGTTAAAT
>DAOVVQ010000283.1 GCA_030637065.1 Planctomycetota bacterium | reverse complement strand
TAGCCATAAAAACAGCCTCACAAAGTGAGCACAGCAAGGCTATCGACTAACGACTGATGACTAACAACTAAACAATGTCATGTCAATACTGCAAATTTGCGGTTTCTGCTCGGGGTTCGTTTTGGCCTACTCTTGTTTGCGAGAATGAGTTTGGCTCCGAGGGCCTCTGGCGCCAGGTTTATTTTACCGGGGCTTGCGAGAACTTTGCTTCGCATGAGAGCGGTTTTCTCGGCGGCGATAGCGACGTTCGGTATATACCGCTAACGCGGGGCAAGGTTGCCATCGTCGATGCCGACGATTATCCCAGCCTGATCAGGTACAAATGGCATATGATAAGAAACAAACGAATATTTTACGCCTCAGGTAAGATGAATAAACGCAATATGCCCATGCACCGATTTATCATGGACCCGCCCAAGGGGATGGTTGTCGACCATATCAACCATAACGGACTGGATAACCGCAGGAGCAATCTGCGAGTATGCACACTCGCACAGAATATAAGAAACAGCCGACCATACAAGGAAAAAAAAGGGAAGTATAAGGGGGTGACTTTTATTAAGGCCAGTAAGAGATTTCGAGCAAGCATTAAGTATCATGGGAAACGAACGGTCATCGGCACCTTCGACGATGAGATCGACGCTGCGAGGGCGTACGATGGGAAGGCTAAGGAGCTGTTTAAGGAATATGCGTATTTGAACTTTCCGGAAACGTAGCGGTTTTATTCGGGGTGTTTTTTGTGGTGGTTTGTTTGGTTTTCTAACATTTTTGCTATTCTCAGCAGTTTTGCCTCTGTGAATGCCGGTGTTAGGATTTGCAGGCCTATTGGTAGATTGTCGTTGTCGAAACCGGCTGGGATGCTTATTCCGGGGATGCCTGCGAGGTTGGCTGCGATCGTGTAGATGTCGGCTACGTACATTTGCAGGGGGTCGGCGGTTTTTTCGCCTATCTTGAAGGCGGTGGTCGGCGAGACGGGCATTACGATGCAGTCGGCCTTTTCGAATACGCTCGTGAAATCGCCGCGGATGAGGTTCCTTACTTTGAGGGCCTTGAGGTAGTAGGCGTCGTAATAGCCGCTGGAGAGGGCGTAGGTCCCTAACATGATCCTGCGTTTGACTTCCTGGCCGAATGCCTCTTCGCGCGATTTGGAGTAGACCTCGACATAGTCGTTGGGTTTTTCGGTGCGGTGGCCGTAGTGGACGCCGTCGTAACGGGCCAGGTTGCTCGAGGCCTCGGCGGTTGCGATGACGTAATAGGCGGCGACAGCGTAGTCAAAGTGCGGCATGTCGACTTCGACGATCTCGGCGCCGAGTTTTGTGTAGACGTCCAGGGCCTGGGCGATCGCGGCCTGGACCTGCTCGTCGGCGAGGGCGTTAAATCGCGTCGCCACGGCGATCTTGAGGCCCTCGACGGGTTTGTCGATGTCCGCAAGGTAATCGCAGGCCGGCGCGATATCCGGACCAAGGCTGGTGCTGTCCCGCTCGTCGTGGCCGGCTATGACGTTAAGCATCAGCGCTGCGTCGGTAACGTCGGCGGTCATCGGGCCGATCTGGTCGAGGCTGGAGCCGAATGCGACCAGGCCATAACGCGAGACGCGGCCGTATGTCGGTTTGAGGCCCACTACGCCGCAGAATCCGGCTGGCTGGCGTATCGAGCCGCCGGTATCGCTGCCCAATGCGCCGTAGCACATCTTCGCCGCGACCGCCGCAGCCGACCCCCCGCTGCTGCCGCCGGGAACGCGGGTTGCGTCCCACGGGTTGACGGTCTTTTGCAGGCCGGAGTTTTCGGTGCTCGAGCCCATTGCGAATTCGTCCATGTTGGCCTTGCCGACGATCACGGCGTCGGCGGCGGTGAGCTGCTCGACGACGTGGGCGTTGTAGGGGGCGCTGAAGCTCTCCAGCACCTTCGATGCGCACGTGGTGGGGCCGAAATCCGTGCACATATTATCTTTTATCGCGATGGGGACGCCGGCTAAGGGCCCTACCGGCTCGCCAGCGGCTATCTTGCGGTCGACCTCGCCAGCCGATGCCAGGGCCCGGTCCTTGAATGTGGTGATATAGGCCCCTACCGACGGCTGGAGCTTGTCTATCTGCTGGAATATCGCCGCAGTCGCCGCAACGCTCGTAACAGCGCCGGAGGCAATCGCATCCCGCAATTGTTTCGCACTATAGTCCTGTATCGACATTTGCTGCCTACCTGTTTCCAATCTATATTGCCTGCCTTTATCCAACCTTAGTTGTTTCGCACTATACTGCTGTATCAACCTTTGCTGCCCCTGATTTCCCGCCTCTGCTGCCTGCCTTTATCACCTCTACTGCCTGTTTCCAATCTTAGTTGTTTCGCACTGTACTGCTGTATCGACCTTTGCTGTTCCTGATTACCTGCCTTTGCTGTCTGCCTGATTTACTGCCTTTACTACCTGCCTTCATTTATTGTCTGCCTGTTTCCAATCCTGATTTCCTGCCTTTATTTCTTCTCTTTTCTATATGAAAGGAGCCACTTGTACAATTGGGGATTATCATAAGTTTCCGTCCATGAGTCGTGCCCTGCTTCGGGATAGATCGTTAGTTTTACGTCTCCGCCGCATTTTTTCAGGCGATCTACCATGTCCTGGGATTCTCTCAGCGGGACTGTCGAGTCTTTAGCTCCGTGAAAGGCCCAGACGGGTACATATTTTAATTTGCAGGCCAGTATCTTGCTGCCGCCGCCGCATATTGGCACAATGGCGGCGAAACGGTCGGGGTATGCGCAACCAAGATGCCACGTGCCATAGCCACCCATGCTCAGGCCGGTGAGGTATACCCGGTCGGGGTCTACGTCGTATTTTTCGATGATCGAATCGAGGAGGTTTATCAGGAGCTCTTCCTCAGCGGGCCACCACGATTCTTTTGGGCACTGCGGTGAAACTACTATGAAGGGGAAATCTTTGTCGGTCTCGACGATTTTGGGCGGTCCGAGTTTTTTTAGCAGTTCGAGGTTGTTGCCTCGTTCGCCGGCTCCGTGGAGGAACATCATCAGGGGCCACTTCTCGTCACCTTCCTTGTCACTCTTGCCGTAACCTTCTGGTAGGAAGAGGAGATACTTGCTTGCTATGGTCTTGGTGATCGTCTTCTTAAATGACTGGGCTTGCTGGCCGGTCTTTGATTTTGGGTTGTCTGGTTTTGAGGCATTTGGTGAGGCGGCTGCGATCTGACAACCAGCCAGTACCACTACGACTGCGGCAAGCAGGATGAGAACAATTGCTTTCATAACAGAAGCCTCCATATTTACGTTATTTTCCGCATTTACGCACCCGAATTATCATCGAGGATCTTTGGTACTTTGAAGAAGTCGTCGGCCCGCTGGGGCGCGTTGGCCAGGACCTGCTCGACGGTGAGGGATGGCTTTACGACGTCATCGCGAAAGACGTTATGGACGGGCAGGCAGTGGGCGAGGGGCTCGACCGAGTCGGTATCGAGTTCGTTTAGCTTTTCGATATACTCGACGATGGAGCTGAGGTCGGTGCTGAACTGTGCGACCTCGGCATCGTCAAGTTGAAGCCGGGCAAGTTTGGCGACCTTGCGGACCTGGGTTTCGTCGATCTTTTTGGCCATCTTTGCGCCCCATTGAAAAAAAAGCGAGACGTAACCAGCCTCGCTTTTGTCAATCTAATTAAATGTACCGGGTACCTTTAATTCTTACGCTTTTTTCTCGGCGGGCTTGTAGTTTCTCTTAGCGGGCTTGATCACCAGGCCCATGCGGATGGCCTTCGCTGAGACCTTTATCCGGCAGATACTGCCGTCGACGACGGCTCGAACCTTCTGGATATTGGGCTTGAATTTGCGTTTGGTAACGCCGGTTACTTTTTTTCCGACGCCGCCTAAGTGCTTTGCTTTACCGCGTCTGGCGATGGTTTGGCCGGCCTTGGTCTTTTTTCCCGTAAAAAAACAAACTCTGGACATTTTTCACTCCTGATTCATGAACCCAGCCGCAAGGCTTTTGGCCTGCGACACTTAAACTTTTTAACAGCGAACAGCATGGGTAACGAGTTACCCATCCTACGAAACTTTTTATAGCCTTGGATTCCTGCTTTCGCAGGAATGACAACTTTTTCACCTTGTCCGCTATTGGCGAACAGCATGGGTAACGAGTTACCCATCCTACGAAACTTTTTTATCACTTATTCCTTGCCATCCCTGATTTGACTTGGAATCCAACTTTTTATAGCCCTGGATTCCTGCTTTCGCGGGAATGACATCTTGCTATCCATTAAACTTTACAACTATAGCGATTGGGCGGCGTTTTGCAAGTATTAATGCAAAAAATAGCTTGGCAAATGGTAAATTCCGGCAAAAAGTCGATTTTTCTTGCATTATCGGGGATTTGTCCTACTGTATCGGGTGCAAAGGAGATCAAATTGGGCGAACAAATACGACGAAAAAGGGTTTTAATTACGGGGTGTTCGAGCGGATTCGGGCTTGCGATCGCTGTTGAGGCTGCCAAGGCCGGGTATGATTGCATCGCGACGATGCGGAACCTTGGCAAGGCTGACCACCTTAAGAGGATGTTGGAGAGCGAGAACGTTACTGCCACTATCGATCAGCTTGATGTTACCGACGGCGAGGCGGTCAGGGATATCGTTGCCAAATACACGCCTGTCGATATATTGGTCAACAACTCCGGTATTCTTATCATGGGCTCGTGCCTGGATATTGGCGACGAGGAGATGCGGCGGATATTCGATGTGAATTATTTTGGGGCTGTGGCGATGACCCGGGCGGTGGCTGGGGGGATGATCGACGCCGGCGGTGGGCTGATCATCAATATCGCATCGCTTGCCGGGCTTGTTGGGCATATGTATAACGCGGCCTATTCGGCGAGCAAGCATGCGCTTGTGGGGGTTTCCAAGTC
>DAOVVQ010000094.1 GCA_030637065.1 Planctomycetota bacterium | reverse complement strand
GCTATGACCTTGCACACGCCTTCTTCGGCTTTCCGACCGGTGTCCTTACCTGGCGAACGGCTCGGCGGCTGCCCTATATCATTTCGCTTCGCGGCTCCGATGTGCCCGGGATCAACGCCCGTTTTTCATTGGACTACAAGGTTCTGGCTCCGATCTTCCGCCGGACATGGAATAGTGCAAGCCGGATGTATGCGTGCAGCAACGGTCTGAGGGACAGGGCGACAAGGTTCATGCCGCAGTTGGGGATCGACGTGATACCAAACGGCGTCGAGCTTGAGCGATTTACTCCTGCATGGCATGAGATGGCTGCCGACAATATTCGGCTGTTGACGGTTGGCCGGCTCTCCGTGAGCAAGAGGATCGAACTGCTGATAGAAAGCCTGGTCATCCTGAAGATGCTATTTGCCAATACCACGCTGACAATCGCCGGGGGCGGCGGCGGGGCCGATAAGCTGGCAAAGATCATAAAGGATAAGGGCTTGGCCGGCTCGGTTACTATGTCCGGCATTGTCCCAGCCGATCAGATGCCGCAGCTTTACCGCGACCATGATATCTTCGTAACCGCCACAGCCCAGGAGGGGATGAGCAACGCGATGTTGGAGGCGATGGCGTCGGGTCTGCCTGTGATCACTACGGAATGCGAGGGCGTTGCCGAACTGATAACCGATAACGGTATCGTCGTCCGCCAGCCGGAGCCCAGGCTGATAGCCGAATCCATAAAGCTTCTCGCCGACAGCCCGCAGCGGTACCGCCGGATGTGCGATGCCGCAAGGGAAAACGCCGGGCAGTTCGGATGGGGCCGCGTTGCCGACCGCTATATGGACGCCTATCGCAGCGTGATCGAAACCGCAAAGGCGAGAGGGGCAAATGGCTGACACCGGTGACAAAAGGCCTATACGCGTTTGCTTCATCGCTCCGAAGGCGTATCCTTTATTCAATCCAGCGGTGCAGGGGGTCTTTGGCGGGGCCGAGACGGACCTGTACATGCTCAGCACGGAGCTTGCAAAGGACAGCGGCTTTCAGGTCAGCTTCATAGTGGCCGATTACGGTCAGAATAGCAGCGAAATTATCGAAGGCGTAAGGGTCATCCGGAGCCTTGATTTCAGTAAGTGTGCCCTGAGCAGCGCCCTGCGTCTCTGGCGGGCGATGCGCAGCGCGGATGCGGATATATACATGCTCAAGACGCCGTCGCCCGGTGTGCCTTTAACAGCCGCATTTTGCAGGGTCCGCCGCAGGATTCTGGTTTATCGCACAGCCAGCAGCCGTGAATGTGACGGGACTTATCTCAAGGAACATCCCGTTTTGGGAAAGGCGTTCGGGTGGTCATTGAAACTCGCTAAGATGGTTTCCGTGCAGAATTCGACAGACAGGGACGATCTTGCCGGAACTATGGGCGTCGAGGCGATGGTGATACCCAACGGTCATCGGCTTGGGCCGGTTGCGGACGTTAATCGCCAAAATGTTCTCTGGGTCGGTCGCAGTGCCGCGATCAAGCGGCCGGAGCTGTTTATCGATCTTGCCGAAAAGTACCCCGAAGAGCAATTTGTGATGATCTGCCAGGCGGCTACCGGCGATAATAACTTCGATCGGCTCGTCAGTCGTGCCCTAAGTGTGCCCAATCTTGAGTTTCACGAGCGCATCGCCTTCAATGAGATCGACGCATACTTCCAAAGGGCGAAGGTTTTTGTTAATACCAGCGATTCCGAGGGTTTTCCAAATACGTTCATCCAGGCCTGCAAAGCGGCGACCTGCATACTGTCTCTCAATGTCAATCCGGACAATTTTCTTGCCGAATATTCCTGCGGCTTAAGTTGCGACGGCAGTTTTCAGTCGCTCGAAAAGGGTCTCGATTTCATACTCGCCCGGGACAGGTACATAGAACTCGGCCAAAACGGCCTGGGATATGTACGCGACTTTCACGACGTCGCAAAGATCATCCCGCGATACAAAGAAGCTTTTAGCCGACTGATTAGTCATTAGTCCGTAGGATGGGTAACTTGTTACCCATGCGGTTCTGTAAGCTCCTCCGTCTTGTTAGTCGTTAGTTATTAGTCGGTCGAAGCCGACTTTGTCGGCAATTAGTTTATATGAGCTATTTCCGGCTGCGGGCCAGTTGGCGCGGTAGTCCTGACAATCTTACAATTCGCGATATCCCGCGACAGCCCGCCGCTGTCAAACGCGGAAATATCGTAAGAGCCCGCATCCCAGCCTTATAGCCGGGGCCGAACAGGTGGTCGAATTGCGTTATCATATCGCGGATCTCGCCGCCCTGCGCCTCGAACAGCATGCTCCGCATCCATCGTTGCAGCAGCAAGGCGGCGCAGGGGGCGAACTCGTTTTGTCTGCCGTGTTGAGCCGACAGATCCAGATGACGCTGCACAAGCTCGCAGGACAGTTTTGAATCCTTGTGCCTGCGTATCGTGCTGCCCTCGACATCGAGATGGTAGATAGCCAAAGGCTCGGCAATAAAGCCTATCTTCGGATAGAGATAGGCGATCCGCCACCACATATCGAAATCGTTCGCCCTCAATTGCCCGGGCCGAAACAGCCCGGCCTCCATCAGGACATCACGTTTGACAACGATAGTATCGGTGCAGCCCCACGCGTTAAGCAGAAACGCCGAGAAGAAGCTGCTGAAATACTCTTTGTCTGACGATAATCTTTTGGCCTGTTCAATGGGCATATGGGCCGAGCGGAGATCATTCCAACATGTACAGCGAAGATAATTGGCCGTCGTCCAGACAATATCCGGATTTCGCTCAAGATGTCCGGTTTGCAGCTCAAGTTTTTCCGGCAGCCACTCGTCGTCGGCATCCAGAAAGGCGATCCATTCACTCTTGGCCGCCTCGATGCCGGTATTGCGGGCGACACTCGCCCCGGCATTTTCCTGATGGATATATCTGACCTGCTGACCGTAAGAACGCACAACGTCCGCAGTATTATCCGTTGATCCGTCGTCAACAACAATGATCTCATCGGCAGGGCGGGTTTGGGCAAGAACACTGTCAATCGCCCGCCCGACGAAGCCGACGTTGTTATAAGCCGGGATCACCGTGCTGATAGAGCACTTCTTTTTTGCCTGTTGACATTCTTCCAAGAATCGCGTCCTTTAGTTAACAGCAGTCATACAGCCTTTAGGATTTGTTTCAGTTCGGCGGCGGATGCAGCGGCATCGAACTTTTCTTTTGCGAGTTTTCTGCCTTCCTGGCCTATTTTTGCTGCCTGGCCCGTGTGGCTTGTCAGGAATTCGAGTCCCTGTGCGACGGATTCTGAGCTGTCCGGTTCTACTATTATCGCATTTTTCCGGTCTTCCAGGTACTCGCTGACGTCGCCTACGTCCGATGCTACCACCGCCCGTCCCGTCGCCAGGTACTCGCCTAACTTAAACGGAAAGCCCGCTTGGGCGAACTGAGAGGCGATCCTGGTCATACACAGGACGTCGCACTCGCCCAACAAAGCGTAATACTCATCGTCCTCTAAATACCCCATATATTCGATCCTCTCGCGGTATTGCGAGTTGGAGATCATCTCGAGGATCTTTTCCATACGGGTTTTCGAGCCCTTGCCGCTGAGCGTCAGGACGACATTGTCGTGGCGGTCGCAGACCTTTTCAAACGCACAGATCAGGTTCTCCACCCCGTCTTTTACCCCGAAGGTCCCGCCGTAAAAGATTCGCATCCGCTGGCCGGGTTCTTTGGGCGGGTAGCTAAAATGCTCGAAATTCACCGAGATCGGCAGCAGGGCGACCTCGAATCTACCTTTTGCGATCGCGGCTGTCTTTTTGTAGAGCCGCTGGGAGATTACAATTGCCGCATCGGCAAACAGCCCCAGCCGCCCCCAAAGCCACTTCGCCGAAAGATTCTTCATCCGGGCCAGGATATCAGGCGAACTGCCCTGAAAGGCGATGTCCTCGACGATATCGAAAACCACCCTGAACTTGAGCATCCTGGCGAATATGATCAGCGGCAGATTGTAAATGTTGGGATAGCCGTAAATATACAGAATATTCCTGCCGCCCTTTTGCCGGTTATTCCTGAGAAATGTCATCGCCTTTAAGTAATACCCCGGCGCCTTAAACAGAGCCGTGATCCCCGGACGGATATCGCTGCCGACCGTAACATAGTCGACGCCCCGATACGTGCCAGCGGGCTTGTTATCTGCAAGTTTGACCCGACCCTGCCTTAGCACCAGCACCTTGATATCGAGCCGCTCGTCGAGCTTGAGGTAGTCGATCCAGTTGCCGATCCTCTTGGCCGCAGCCATACCGTGGGGGTACTGAATATTACCCATAAAAATGAGATTCATCTTTTCGTTATCCTGCGACATCGAGGTCCTTCCAGAGCGACGGCTCCGTCAATCTTCGTCAAAATCGATATTCCACCGGCTCGTATCGACGCCGTATATGTTTTCCAGTTTCAGCAAATCCTCTTTCAGGTAGCTTAGCAGCAGCTTGCGTTCCTGGCTGGAGAGCGATACACTTGCATCGCCCGCCCGGGAAAACACTCCCGAAACCGCCAACCGCAATCTTTTAGGGATCAGCTTTACACCGCGAGCCACCAGCGGCATTGACTTCTTGACCCTTCTCTCGAAAAGGCGAAATTTCATTCCTCTCGTCGGGTTGCTGCCGGTTGAAAGGCCCTCGAACGGCCACGTCGCATCGATCTCCAGAAACGAGCAAATCGTCCTGAGCACCTTCGCAGGGTCGGCAACAATATCTTCAAACAACACAAGCAGGATGTTCTCGGCATCGAACCTCTTGTAATACTCGTCTAACTGGCTGGCATACCTCGAAGCATCGACAAACCAACTGTCATCGGCGATCACATCGGTGATCGGCCCGGATACCTTACCCCTGGCCCGGACATGCTTATAGTGAGAGACAAAACGAGCCACGGGGTCGCGCATTATATATACGAACTTGAAATCCGTCCCGGTCGAAACCTGAACCGACCGGATATTTTCGGCCACCGTCGCTGTCTTGCGCATCGTATAACCGGGAGAAGCGTCCAAAAGCAGTTTGTTCTCTGTCTGTTCCTCGTTCCACAGGGCCAAATACCACTGAAAACCCTGCGCAAAACGCCGGGGGTAGTTAAAAAAATTCGCCTCCTTCTTCGAACAGGGTGCGATCTCCGGATGCTGCGACAGATAATGAAACAGGCTCGTCGTTGCGCATTTCATCGCACCGATAATAAGCACAAACCTTAACGACGAACTTTTTTCTGTAATATCTTCCATGGACTTCATGCCCTCTTATACCAGAGGGACAACCTGACTGCAACCTTCGCCGTGTCTTTTGGGTGCAAATGGAGTTTAATCTTCAAAAAAAGGCTCCCATATTGTAGCGGAAAAATAACTTTTCAATTCTCCGTAATTCCTGATCGTTTCGGACAACGGCTTCTTTCTCTGTTTCAGGGTTTTGGCTTTCAGGTCGAGCCGGTTAACACCCAGAAAATCCAATATCTTTTCATGAACACTTTCGTTATTCGATACCAGGTCTTCATAATACACTTCGATCTTGTCATGTCCCTGAAAATAGCCGTCAAATTCCTGCTCGACTTCACCGATCTTACCGAAGAATTCCTCGCACTTTTCCTTCGGCAATTCAATTTGCATTTCCTGCTCTTTTTCGTTCGAGATCGTCTTGACATATTTTTTTGTCTGTAAGGCGATAATCCCGGAAGCCATGGTCTTTAATCTGTTGCGGCGTTTTAAGTGGATAATTTTGATTTGTGTATCACCGCGGAGACACTCCAAAGCCTGGTTTAAACCTTCGATCTGCCACCTGTTGGCATACCATTTTCTGAATTGGTGGTAGAGTATCTTTGTCCCGACCGCCTGTTCTAAGTTGTGCTGTTTGAAACAGTTCCTGATGTAGCGGCAGCAACCGCATGTCAGTATCTGTGCATGAATTTCTTTCTGGCGTAATCTTGACTCGCCGATCACTTCCCCTTTGGTTCGAATAGAGGGATGTGAATTAAGAAGAGACAAAAGAAGGTTCGATCCCGTCCTCTCTGAGGCGATAATCACGAACCTCGTTTGCGGGTTCGGCAACAATGAATAGAACCACCTGTTGATCAGTCCCCTTATTGTGCCCTTGATATTTCGCGGTTTCCAGGACATAATCTTGTGGTAAACCCCAACCGGTATTTCTCATATCAAACGCCCGGCTACGCAGCCGGAACTTTCAATTGCAATATAATATCAAAATCCCGCCCGAATCACAACTAAATGAAGTTGTATATAAAAAAGGCGTGATCCCGGGATTACCCTTGATCACGCCTTTATATTTCATCTCTTACCGTTTCCTGGCTGGCAAAGTCTACCTTCGACTGCTGCCAGTCCGCCTGGGCCTGTCCGTCTGCGGCTTGTTGCTTGTATCCGGTTTGTTGCCGTTCCCAGGATGGTTGCCTGTACCCGGTTCGGGTGGATGGGGCCTGTCGGGTCTCAGGTGCCCTATGGCCTCCCGCAGATTGTCGATGGCCTTTTGAAGCTCACTCCTCGCCTTTATCTGGCGCCGCAGAGCGAGCATGATCTGAGTCCGGGACTTGTAGATATCCGATCTGGACAGACGGTCGGAGTCCGATTTCATCGATATTTTCTGCAGTGCCTGCAGCGCCTTAACCTCCTGCCTGATCGCAGCCGTAATCCTGCCTATCGCCGCTCTCTTCTCCTCGATCGCCTCTTCGAGACTCTCGATCGCAACAATACGAGGCGAAAGGATCAGGTGAGATACCCAGATGCCGCCGACACCGCCGCGACGACTGTTAAAATAGATCGTCCGCTCGTCAGGGGTAAGATGGGCATATCTTCCAGACATACCCGGGCCGGTTACGCCTTCGAGAAGTTGGAAATTATCAAACGGATCATCAAGCGAAGCACGAGAGCCCACATAGATACTGGCTCCATTGTCACCTGCATTCTCAATGTTAATATAAACCCGCAAACCAGCAGGTGACAGATGAGGGCCTGTAGCATTGAGCAAGGCACTCAATTCCGGTACTTCTCTAATATCAGAAAACGGCTCGTCAATAGATGCTCGCGTAGCCTGCAAGTAACGCAGAGGGCTGGTAGAAGACAATCCCTTTCTTGCCCATAGGATAGTTAGTTCGTCACCTGAGAGGGTTTCTTCTGTGTCTGCAGTGTCCGTTTGGTGTATTTCCCACAACGTTTTGGCTGGCAACCAGGCGGAATCGCCATCTCGAACAGCCATTTTAATTACTCGGCTTCCCCATCCTCCACCTTCTTTGATCGTCTGAGCATAGTATAGCCTCTGGCCGTCCAGTGAAATCCACGGATGGACAGTAAACACGCCATCCGGGTTGAGTTCCGTCAGAGCCCTCTCTGAAGTAAACGGGCCGGACGGATCTTCCCGCCTGGCTTCCACAATATCCCATAGTGTAATGGATCCCGTACTCGGGCGATTTACCATAAAGAAGACTGTTCGCTGGTCGCTTGAAATGCATGGATACTTTCCGCCGTGCCAGTTAGGGTCATTTAGCCCTGTTATACTGACTGGTTCCGACCATGCGGCTTGGGCGGTTTGCGCTCCAGCAAAAAGAACCAATGCGAAAACTGCCAACAGGATTAGTGAATTTGATCCGAGACTTGTCTTCATACTCTCTCCTTTTCTGCCTCCAAACAGGCGTCCGATTTAATAGTCCTCCATTTTCAGCGTTAAACACTAAACACCCATTCTATAGTACTCGTGGAGAAAGTCAATCTTTTTTTTGTTTTTTGCAAAAATCCGATCAAGACCGGGTTTTGCCGCTTTCTGTCCCTATTTCGGGGATTTTTGGTTGCAGGCCCAGTTTCCAGGCTATGGATTTTACAAAAAGCCGAACAGGCGGGCCAACTGTGCACTTAAACCTGACCCAGTAAGGCATTACCCCGCTTAGTGCGATCGTGACCAGGCATCTTCGATATTCGGCTGGGAAGTGGTTAACGCCCGGAAAGCGTTTCAGCAACCCTACCGCCTCAGTCTTAAAGCCGTTGCGCGCTCTTGCTTTTGCGGTTCGCAATGCCATGTGGTCGATAACCCCGACCATCAGATCACGTTTATCTGCCGGGCAGTACCGCAAAACTATTTCGGGTTCATCAAGGAAAGGCGGCACCGGCCTGTTGGCGATATTTGACAGACCGCTCTGTTCCCGATGGTGGCGCACCCCAGCCGGGCCGAGCACAAGAAAGGCCTCATTGATCCCAACTCGCAGGAAGAAAGTTGTGTCTTCACCGAGCATGCAACGGTTCTCCGCGTAATATCCATCGTATTTACGGGCGGTCTCGGTCAGCATCACGGTCGTTCCAACGTGCAAATATGACAATAGCCAATCGGTCCAAGCCGGAGACTCGTTGCCTGTCAGGGAGTATCGTCCCGGGTGCACCCCTCGTTTTGCCCAATAGGCGGTCATGTCCGTTTTTTTCGGCCATTCGTGGTACATTGTGGCGACCAGTGCGACATCGTTTTGCTCGATCGCCTTTAATGCGTTTTCGAGGTACCATGGGTACCATTCGTCGTCGGCATCGAGAAATGCGATGTATTTGCTTGTTGCCGCGGCGATGCCGGTGTTTCTGGCTGCACCGGGGCCCTGATTGGATTGCTTTAGCAGTTCGATCCTGTCGTCGGCAAATGCGCCAACAACCTCGCCGCCGTTATCGGTGGACCCATCGTCAACGACGATCAGCCTCCAGTCGGTCACGGTCTGCTGCACTATCGAGCGGATCGCCCGCCCGACGCAATGGGCCTTGTTGTACAGGGGTATTACGATATCAACACGAGCCATATCGGTCCTTCCCGATCTTCGTTTGCGGCGGCAGCCTCTATTCTAAGCCTTACCGCAACATTTGCGAAGTGAGGTTTTAATCTTCTCATACGCCATCCCTGCGCCGGGGAACATTGATTTTATATATGTCGTCGTCTTATAGTATTGCCCGTAGAGGTTTTCGTATTTCTTCAGCACTTTTCTTGCCTCGTCGCCTCTCTTGTCCTCGATCGCGCAGTGTATCCACCAGCCGGCCATTTTTGCCGCACATGGCCTGAATTCGTCGAGTTTGTCGTGTTTTTCCGCCTGGGCCATCAGCCGGTCGACGACGTCGCAGATAATACCGCTGTCGTGGTGCGTTTTTACGATACTGCCGGCGACCTCGGTGTGATAGATAGCAAGCGGCGCAATATCATACCCGATCTCCCCGCCGATAAACGCAAGCCGAAACCACATATCCATATCGTTATATCTTGCCAGCCCCGCCCGAAACATACCCGCTTCGGTCAGCATTTTCCGCCTGATGACCATAGTCCCCGTCCAGCCCCCAGCCAGTGCAAGGTAGGCCCGAAAGTAGCTGTCGAGGTATTCCTTTTCGCCGAGAAGGCCCTTCGCCCGCGCGAGGCGGTCGCCATCGAGGTCATCGCGGCGGATATCATTATTGCAATCGCACCGTATGAAGTTGCCCGTCGTCCAGTCCAGATGCTCATTGCGCTCCAGCAGGCCCAACTGCAACTCGAGCTTTTCCGGCAGCCATTCGTCGTCGCCGTCGAGAAATGCGATCCACTCGGCGTTTGCCGCCTCGATGCCCGCGTTCCGCGCTGCACTTGCGCCTGCGCTATCCTGCCTGATGAGGCGGACCTTCTCGCCGTAACCGCCGGCGACATCGGCTGTGTTATCGTCCGAGCCGTCGTCAACTACGATCACCTCGTCCGGCATCCGGCTCTGCGACAGAACACTGTCGACAGCCCGACCGATATACTTTCCGCAATTGTATGCCGGTATAACTACGCTAAGGCTCATTTGGTTAATCTTTAAGATCAAAGCTACATTGTAAAAATCAAAAATGGCGCGTAGGATGGGTAACTTGTTACCCATGCGGTTCTGTAAAGCCGTCCGTGCAGCATGGGTAACGAATCCTACCTGCCTATAAGGCAGTTACTGGGGCACGATCAGATTCAATACGTCCCGGCAGGTTACGTAGATAAAAAGGGTTAATAGCAGCGCCAGGCCCACATAGACGATCGCCTGCTGGACACGCATACTGACGGGAGAGCCCTTGATCTTTTCGATCATCAAGAGAAGAAAAACGCCGCCGTCGACTATGGGGATCGGAAGAAAGTTCAAAACCGCAAGCATTGCACTGATCATCCCGAGAAATTTGAGATAATAAACAAACTGGCGGGCTTCGACGATCTTGTAACTGATCGATACTATCCCAATGGGACCCATCAGCGCATCGGCGCCTAATCGGCGGGAAAGCAGGGCCTTCAGCGTCGCGTACGTCTGCATCACGTTGCCGGTCATGTGACGAAATCCCATCGAAAATATCTCGGCGACATTTGACGCCTTATAATTTCGCCTGAGACTCTTGAACGGCAGCATTTTGGTAAGTTCGCTCTTGACCGCGATGTGCGGATTGTTCGCGGCAATATTCAGGGACACCGAGCCTGCGACCGCGGCATTGACACGATACTCCAGCGATATCCTCTGGCCGGCGTTTTTGCTGATGATCTCGATAATGTCGTAAAAGTCCGAGACCGCCTCGCCGTCGACAGCGGTGATCACCGCGCCGCGGGGAATATTCAGCGGCAGAGGACCTGCGTCTGTGCTGATGGTTTTTGCCACCACAGGCGTTTGAGTATCGAGCGTCACTCCGATACCGATCAACGGCCTTTTACCCCCTGGAGGCGTTCTGGGAATAACCGTAAGCTCATGGGTTTGCAGGGCATCTTCGCTGTCGCGGCGAAGGACAGTAACCGCCATTTCCTTTTCGTCATGTGCCTTCGTGACCTCGCTAAGATCCAGATACGTCGGGAAATCCACCTCGCCGACCTTGACGATTATGTCTCCCGCCTCGATACCACCGGCCACCGCCGTCTTCTCGACAGCCGGACCGGCAAGGCCGATTTTTTCCATCAGTCCCCTGAGCCTGAGCTTATCTTCGAACAGAATCCGCACCCTGCTCTTGTCCGAGACGGGATTGGTCGTAACAGCCGTCACACGCAGCCGCGGGACCATCGAATAGATATGATACAATTGCGATTCGTCGCTGATGTCGTAATTTGGCGCAACCGCCATATCCAGATCGAGCGTCGTGTTGACCAGGCCCGTTCGGCCCATCTCATCTTCACTTCGCCTGGCCGAGAGCATTACACTGGGCTTGCGGATCTTTTCGATGGCCTCATCAAGCTCCCATACGGCACTGACATCGTGACCGTCGACCGCGAAAACCTCATCTCCGCCCCTTAAACCGATCTCGGCATACAACGCCTCGACATCTTCATCGTCACCTTCGATCATCGCGAGCTTTAGAGATTGCGCCTGGCCAATTCCAAAGCCCCGAAGTTTCATCCCCGGGATCGTCGCGGTGCCGACCTCGAAGTCTTCGACAGTACCGTCCCGGCGGCGAACCTTCATGGGTATATTAGTATCTTTCTTCGAAAGTGCCGAGGCCAGAATCAGATTGGTAAAATCAATCTTTGTTTTGCCGGCTATTTCCAGAATTTCATCTCCGGCCACCAGACCCGCCTTGTCCGCAGGTCCGTCCGCCGTCACCTCACCCATAACCGCAGGCGGCAGATCTATTCCGATACCCGCGATCGTCGCAAAGATCGCAAACGCCCCGATAAGATTGAATATCACCCCAGCCGAGATCACCGCCATCCGAACCGGTATCGATTTGTTGGTAAAGGACCGGGGATCCGCCGTCGCCTCGGGCACATCGGAATCCTCCTGCCCTAACATACCGACATATCCGCCAAAAGGAATAAGCCCAATGCAGTACTCCGTGTCCGAAGCCTTGCACTTGCGAGGTATGGTAAACGTCAGGATAGCCGTTTCCTTATCCGCCTCTTCATCGCCGGTTTCGGCCTGCTGCCCTTCTTCGGACTCCCGGCCTTCATCTTCCTCCGATTCCTGCTCGTCGTCGGTTGATCTTGCAAAGATGGTCGGCAGAATACGAAATCGCCAGCCCTTTTC
>DAOVVQ010000224.1 GCA_030637065.1 Planctomycetota bacterium | reverse complement strand
GTTTTGCAGAAGCTGATGCTGTCCGGGGCTATGTTGCCAGCCGCTAACGGCTCGCCCTCTATTAGTTCTATTACCGTTGCGAATGTGTCGAGGAGGTTGATCATGGTATTCGAGGTTGAGCCTGGGGGGATATTGTTCGGCCATTTTGCGATAAAAGGCACACGGGTTCCTCCTTCCCAGATGGTGTGTTTGTCGCCTCTAAGCGGGCCATTGCTGCTTAGGCCCATTGCTTTTGCTGTTTGTTCCGGGCGGCCTGCTTCTGGGGGGATGTCTCCGCCGTTGTCGCTGGTGAATATTACCAGGGTGTTTTCGGCTGCCCCGATGCGGTCGAGTGTTTCGAGGATACGCCCTACTGACAGGTCGATGTCCTGAATAAAGTCGCCGTAAGGGCCGCAGCCGCTTTCGCCTCGCATGGCATCGGAAGGGGTGATCGGGTGATGGACCGCGACGGGTGTGAAGAAGAGGAAGAACGGGGCGTTCGAGGGCTTTTTGAGCCACTGGACGGCCTTGTCGGTGAGGTCGGCCATTACCGATTTATTGACCCGCTGGGGCGCGTCGAAGCCCATGTAGGGGGCGCCATAGAAGGAGCGTGAATACGGAAAGACCTTGTCGGACTGGAGGCCGTAGATGCGGTCGTTCTCGATGTATATGCCGGTGATGTCGCCGTGATTTTGCGGGACGCCGAAATGGTAATCGAAGCCGAGTTCGAGCGGGCCGGGACGCAGGGGTTTCGTCCAGTCTTTCGGCTGTTGATGGCTCTTGGCGCCATAGCCGAGGTGCCATTTTCCGATGGCGGCTGTTCTGTAGCCGTGCTGTTTGAGGTATTCGGCGATCGACATGCGGGCCGGGTCGGGCAAGAGCGGGCCGCCGACATTTACGACGCCGTATTTTAAGCTGGTTCGCCACGGGTAACGGCCCATCAGGGTTCCATAGCGTGTCGGAGAGCAGATCGAACTCGGCGTGCTCGCATCGGTGAACCTGAGGCCCTGGTCTGCGAGACTGTCGATAGCCGGGGTGCGGACCAGTTTGCTGTCAGCGCCGTAACAGCCGACGCTGCCATAACCGAGATCGTCGGCCATGATAAAAACAATATTGGGTTTATCCGCCACGGCTGAACCTGGGAGCAGGCAGCAGGAACAAATTAAGACCATTGCCGAGTGGATGGTATTTCTCATTTGCTTATTGTTCCTTTTAGTATTGGTAAGCTAAATTGTTAAGCTGACATTTCCGACTTAAACGCCAGAAAAACAGCATTTCTGGAGTTGGCATTTGGTCAATCGAACTTCAGCAGTGTCTGGCCCTCGGCTGGCATTCGGTCCATTGCCGCTTGCAGTTTTCTGCGAATGGCGTTGGATTCGGGACTCTTTACTGGATTCTGCTCCAGCACGTCGTTCCTTACGTCGATCAGTCTGCCGTCGCCGTATAGCTTCCAGCGTTTGTTACGGACGAATCTAAGCGGCTGGCCTTTTTCCGGGCGGGGCCAGTAGTAGACGAAAATGGTTTCCCTGGGATCGCCTTTTTTGCCGTGCAACTGCGGCAGGAAACTGCGGCCATCGGTTGGGGACAATGGCGCAGCGCCTGTTGCGTCGGCGATGGTCGGTGCGAAATCGGAGAACTCTACCAGATCGTTCGAGACTTTTCCGGCTGGGACCGTGCCGGGCTGATAGGCGAACAAGGCTACGTGGGTTCCGCCGTCGGTGGGCTTGCTTTTTCCTCCTTTTATCGCTTTGTCGCCCATGTAGGACGTCAAAGAGCCATGCGTGCCGTTGTCGCCGGTTACCAGGATCAGCGTGCGATCGGCGATCCCCAGTTCCACGGTTTTATCGACGATGCGGCCGATGTTCTTGTCCATGTAGGCGACCATGTCGGCGAAGTTCTGCTGTTTGTTCTTGCATTTCGGGTCGGCACTGTCCGGCGTTGGGACGAAAGGAGAATGCACGAGCGCCATTGGGTAATATAAAAAGAAGGGATCGTCTTTGTATTCCTCCATCCGGTCGAGAAGAAATTGGCAATACACGTCCGGCCCGTAAACATCCTTGCCGAACTCCTTCACTTCGCCGTCGATGGTGACCGCCGGTCCCCAGAAACGGTCGCCCCTCTTATCCACCTGCCAGAGACAGTGCCGCTCAAAGCCCGTATTCTGCGGCCAGGAGCCCTTGCCCCGGATAAAATCCGGATACCCCTGGGAACCCAGCAACTGCCATTTCCCCGCGATGGCCGTTCGGAAGCCGGCGTCCTTCATCATGTGGCCGAACGTCTTTTCGGTTTTTTTCAGGGTCGAAAACGAGGTGTAATTCCGCACATTGCTAAGGCCTGTCATGATCTTTACCCGCGACGGCGTGCATACCGGATTCGAATAGGCGTGATCGAATCGCATCCCCGCCTGGGCCAGCCTGTCCAGTACCGGCGTCTTGTACGAAGTCCCGCCGTAAGCCGGATAACATTCGTAGCCAATGTCGTCGGCCATGATCAATATGACATTGGTTTTTTCTTCCTTCCTGGCATATAACGAAGTTGCTGAAAGCACGACCAGCAGAACCGTTAGATATTTTCTCATTTTCATTTTCCTCTTCGCCAAAGGCGGTCAAATTGTAATCGTTATCATTCTTAAAGCCCGGCCCGGATCAGAGTTTGGGCGGGATCGACGCCGGGATACCCTTTTCCTTCAACTGCTTTTCGTACAGGACGAAGAAGGGCTTTTCCTTCGCGTAGGGCACATCCTCATTGACCATCAGCGGGCGGGTCTCCTCCCACCACGTTTCATATTCGGCCCGCATGGCTTTGGCCACATCGGGATACTCGTCGATGACGTTGGTCGTCTCTCCGGGGTCGGCCTTGATATCGTAAAGCTCCTCGCTCCTAACCAGCCGAAATCGCTCGTTTCGCACGGCACACTTGGTATACTTGGAAAGCTCCGGATCCTCGCCCTTTTGCCAGCGGCCCTGGTGCGTAAACAAATGCCGGTCAGCCCACTTCGCATCGGCATCGGCCAGCAGCGGCACCATCGACCGCCCGTCGAGCTTCTGCATCTTTCTGGGCAGCTTGGCGCCTGCCAGTTGAGTAAAGGTCGGGAAAAGGTCGATATGGGCCGTCAGGGCATCGATATCGCGCCCCGGCTTTAGCACGCCGTCCCACCGCCAGAATGCCGGCACCCGCGTACCGCCTTCGTGCGGCGAGCCTTTGCCATCCCTTAGCCCGGCGGTGTGCAGCGCATAAGACTTGCCGTTTCTCTTCGCCGAACGTCCCGCCTGGCCGTTGTCCGTCATGAAGATCAGCAGGGTATTTTCGCGAAGGTTCCATTCGTCGAGCTTTTGCATGAGCAGGCCCATGTTGTCGTCGATATTGACGATCATCCCGTACCGACCAGCCGTATTTTCGTCGAAACCGGCGGCGAGGAACGGCTTTTTGTACTTCTCCGGCGCGAGCATCGGCCCGTGCGGGGCGTTTGTCGATATATAAGCCAAAAACGGAGCATCATCGTCCTTGCGCTCCTTGATCCAGCCTAATGCCTGGCGGAAGAACACATCCGTGCAGAACCCGCTGGTCTTGACGAAGGTACGGTTATGGCGAATGACCGGGTCGAAGTAGCGGTTTTGCTGATTGGGGGGCACATCGGCACAACTGCCCTCGTATGCCTGCCCGATGCCGCCGGCGCCGTGGATGAACACCTCGCCGAATCCGCGGCTGTGGGGTTGGTAGGCGTCCTCGTCGCCAAGGTGCCACTTGCCGAAAATGCCGGTCTTATAGCCGGCCCCCTGCAGGACCTCGGCGATGGTAACGGTGCTAAGGGCCATCCGCTCGCGCTCCTTGATCGTGTGCGTTACGCCGTTTTTGAACTCATGGCGTCCGCTCATGATCGACGACCGCGTCGGGGCACATGTCGGGCTGACATGAAAATCGGTGAATCGCGTGCTCTGCCTGTAGAGCCGGTCAATGTTGCGGGTCGTCATATCCGGGTTGCCCAGGCAGCTCAGGTCGCCTTTGCCCTGATCGTCGGTCATGACCAGGATGATATTGGGCCTGCGAGCGGTAAGCTTCGACGAGGCCCGCCGCGGCGAGGACGCATTGCATCCGATCGGCGCTGCCACGGAGATCATTACGCCGGTTTTCATGAAATCACGTCTGTTCATTGCCATCTCCTTAATAAAGTGCCCTCTTCAGGGAGGGTTTTGCTCTGGCGATTATTTTATCTCTTTGGAGTATTCGCTGCGTTTTTTGAATTGCTTTAAGTACGGCTTGTATTCTTCGGAGTCGCTCCATCTTCTCTGGGGCTCTGGCCCGTCGAAGACGTATCCCTCGGGGTAATCCTTGCCCGCGATGCTCGCCTGGACCTGGCGGTCCCATTTTTGGTATGCCTTTAGCATCCGCTTTGCGATCTCCGGCTTATCGGCGTAAAGGTCCGTGGTCTCTGCTGGGTCTTTGGCGAGATTGTAAAGCTCGAATTTATCGGCGCCCTGCGTGAGTAGTTTGTAATCGTTATCGATCCATGCCGACCTGCCGGTGTGGCTAAAGGGGATCGGCTTGGTCCTGGGACCGATCTCGCCGGCGAAGAGCGGACGTATGCTGATCCCATCGCAGGGTTTCAGCAAAGCAGAGTCCGGCAGGCCGACTATCTCGGCGATGGTCGGAAAAATATCCATCGTCCCAGCCGGATATTTAGTGACTCGCGGCTTATCGATGACGGCTGGCCACTCGATGATCGCAGGGACACGCAGGCCGCCCTCGAAGATAGTGTTCTTATTGCCGCGAAGGCCGCCGACGGTTTCCGGCTCAATTTTGGGCAGGCCGCCGTTGTCGCTGTTGAACCAGATGAGCGTATTCTCGGCGATATTCAGGTCGCGGAGCCCCTTTCGCAGCGCGCCTATGCTGCGGTCCATGGCTACCAGCTCGCCGTAATGGTCCTGCGACGAGGCATCCAGGTTGCCGAAAGCGGCCTTGTCCGGGCTAATAGCCAGAAACGGGCTGTGCGGCGTTCCGTACCAGATCACAGCTAAGAAGGGGCTGTTGCCGCTGGACTGCTTTTCGATGAACTTGAGGGCTTCGGCTACGATTATCTCGGAGGAATCGCCTTTGAAATCCTCGAATTTGCCCCTTCTGCTCATCAGCGGGTCGCGGTCGAAAAAATTCGTTACAGACAACCACTCGTCAAAACCGAAACGCCCGGGGCTGAGCGGATCGTCTTTCAGAACGGGGACGCCGGGCCCGCGAAAGCCGTTCAAATGCCACTTGCCAAAATGCCCCGTCGTATAGCCGGCCTTTTGCAGCGCCTGCGGCAAGGTCTTCTCTTGGGGGCGGAGCGGATAGCCGTGATTTAAGACGCCGGTGCGGTTATTGCTGCGACCGGTCATCACCGTAGCCCGAGTAGGCGAGCAGTTCGGGGCCCCGGCATAAAAGCGGTCGAATCGAAGGCCGTTTCTCGCCATCCTGTCAAGGTTAGGAGTCTTAAGGACGGGATGATTATAGTAGCCAACCTGCCCCCAGCCCTGATCATCAGTCATAACCAAAATAATATTAGGCCGACCCAAAGAGCGACTACCCCGCGCCGCAGCCTTAGCAACGCCAGCAAACAAGACAACCGCAAACACGGCAAAAAAGAGAATCGATTGATTAAGTCTGCATTTATCCCTGCCAGTCATAAAAAGCCCCTTTCCGCCCAAAGGGCGCAAAAAAACAAATCAAATCACAAAACGGAACCCTCCGCGCAGAGCATTATACCCAACAGAAATAGAATTATCAATCACCGAATATGCCGGGCCAATCTCTCGGTTGGTCCGTTCGACTTGCATGCCTTAGCCACGCCGCCATTTGTATTGTTATGGCTGTAGGAATCTATCATCTTTTAGCTGCCCATTGAGCCATTTGATAAAATTTACAACAGCGTAGTAAACCATTACCGAGTAGGCCGCAACTGCAAATATTGCAAGAACAATCATTGCCCACATAGGAAAAGCAACGTGATCCGTCCCCCATTGAGTAATGGCGATTATAATGAGAATCCCAACAACCGAATATACAAAGAGGTTGTGAGCTCGAACAGACCTGTTTCGCGTTTCAAGCTGAACAGCAGCCCAAGGAAAGAACGCCGAGAAAAAACATCCAGTGGCGCTAATGAACAATAACTCCAAAGTCACTATCCCAAAATACAAATATGCAACTATGGCAAGCATTCCAAAACCCAACAATCCCAGCACTGAAAGGATGATGGCTTGTTTGGGTGTTATGGTTCCTCTTTTGATTCCCAGCTTCATAGTTTCATGCCGTGACAAGTAACTATCTGATATTTTCCTTATTAAACACTTAGTGACACTTTCAGACCTTACAAAACTCCTGATCTACTGTCAAACATTAATTGTCGAGGGTTTATATGAGCGGCAGAGGTGTGCATTAATTCGAGCGTGAAAGGGGATTTGATGGCGGTTGG
>DAOVVQ010000033.1 GCA_030637065.1 Planctomycetota bacterium | reverse complement strand
CGTCGGTAGGTGTCGTGAAGAATGGTACTGCGGGAAGTTGGAACCCGATTATTGAGAATGTGACAAGCGAAGGGTTTAAATATAATAAAGGTATTATGAAAATAGACGTCAAGCCGCCCAGAAACTGGAGGGAGAGGCTTGAAGGCCTGGAGATACTCGACAAATTCCCTGAAGACATGAGAAAGAAAGAGTAAAAAGCATGAGGAAAAATTTACAGACTCTACGCTCTGATGACCTTCACTGACTTTACACCCTCTTGAGTATCTCTTCTGCCTAAGCCTAACATCCTATCGGACAACCAACCGATCCTCCTGCCAAGACTTCAGGAACGCTCCAAGGGAACAAAATCATGCTTAAACGGACTTGCATCCCCTACATACCACAGACGGAAGCCGAAAGGACGTTTGTCGCGGTTCTTACTTGTTGTTTCTCCATTGACCAATTGGATGCCCTTGTGTTCGTTGATGAGTAATCTATGCGTGTGCCCGCCAAGCAGGGCAACCACGCCTCGTTCTTCAAAGAGACTGAGCAGCTCCTTTCGTTTGGCAAGAGGCAAATTCATATACTCCTCGGCCTCATCCGGGTTCTTGAGAAACAAAGGATAGTGGGCAACTACCAACACTCGAGATCCCTTGTTTGCAGCAGTCTCCAGGGTTGCCCTAAGCCAGGAATCGTGCTTTTCCGATTCGTCTTTCACCGGTGCTTTCCACAATTGTGTATTCACTATCACAAACGTATACCCTTTGTGTTCGAACTCGTAGTAATCTTTGCCCACAGCCCTGCGGTAGTACTGCAACGACGCCAAAGTCGGCTGGTTGCCAACATCGTGGTTTCCAGGTGCGCAGTAACAGGGCATGTCGAAACCGGCCTTGATCGCATTGAAATCCGCGAACGATTTCTCGTTGGCGGTGTTGACCAGATCGCCGCAGATCACCACGAACTCGGGCTTCAATACATTGATCTGTTTGACAGCCTGCTTGAATGATTTTACATCGTGTTCATAACCTCCAAAGCCCAGTTGTGTGTCACAGATTTGCGCGAATGCAAACGTTTGGTTTTCAGGGGACTTTTCTGGAATTGACACACACGAAGGCACGGCAATTGCTGCCACACCCAGGCTTGCAGTCTTCAGTATCTTCCGTCGTGTGCAGTTATTCTTGTTTATATTCATGGCGTACCTGTTTGCACGATCTCAATTCCACAAATCACGGCTGAGCCTGTCGAAGGGGTAAGTGTCACCGTCAGATCGGTCTCAGCAGTAACGTTCGGGAATTCTCTGACAATTCCGTTTCCGCTCGAACCGGCATGTTGGGCGATATCGAAGTCATCTAATACCAATTGGCCCTGCAATGAAACATCGAAAACCCGCTGGCCCGGTTCGGCAGCTTGTGGCTCGGAGAAATAGAGCCGAATAAGATATTCCTGCTCCTGCAAGTTGTTAAGAGTAACGGTTATGTTTGTCAGGCCGATAGCTCCTGTGGCGGTGATCCATCCAAAATCAGTCGTTTCAAACATGGCTGAATGATTGCCAAACCACTCTACACTCCCAGCCGTACCGACGGCAACGGACGGCGACGGGCCTCCAATGTCAGGGTAATCCAGCCATAACACGCCGTTATCGGCAAGACGGTCGCCGGGAGCCGCGAAATTGATACCGATCTTTTCTACAGGGCCGCTGCTTGAAGAGACCGGGTCAAACGTCCAGACCTCGGTTTCGGGCATGTGTATCAAAGCCAGGGATGTCTGGTTCTGGTAGCTGCACGTACAGGTTCGGGTGTAATCCGGCACGTTCAGGACACCGTTTGCCGGAATGAGATTCGAGGTGCAGCTTGACTTGAAACCGCCCAGATTGCCTGTCCCGCCATTATTGCTGAGATCATAATACCCGGCAGCTCCGGAGCGGTATGTCAGCAGATATTCGCTGCCAACGGCAGTATTACATCCATAGTTCCTTGAAAAGCTCCACGGAGTAGAGCCGCCCGTGATCGGATGATCCCGCATAATTACATCACCGGTTAAAAGACTCAAAGCCGAGCCTGCATTGGTTCCCTGCATGATGATGGTGTCATGGTGAAGCAGGTACGGGCCGTCAGAAACACCGCTGCTTTTATCCCATAAAACGGTTCCGCTTGAACCATCGTATGTGATAAGTCTTCCGGTGGGCTCATCGTCATGAGAATCTCTCGATTTTCTTCCGGATTGCAGGAGAACGTCATATTCCTCGGAGTAGCCCAGCCACGTACCGAAGACATTATCTGTCGTACTCCATATCTCCGAGCCTGTCGCGACATCCAGTGCCAGTAATTTCCATAAAGCAGTCGGATTATTCGGGTCAATACCACGTCTGCTCAGAGCGTCAAGCTCATTCGGAGGGATACGGTCTATGCAATACAATGTATCGTTGCCGACAATGATCGAGTTATGCTGGAAAGAGTGATTCGCTCTTTTTTGCCATACGATGTTTCCGGTATAACGATTCATCACAACGATGTCCCTGCTGCACGATTCGTTCCAGTTTTCCTGTCCCGGGGTACCGGGATATACGATCGGGTCGGCTCCGACAATAAGCAGATCGTCCCAAATGCTGACCTGGCCGAAAACAGCATCTTCATAGCCGGGGTCCGCGATTGTAAATGTTGCTGTTGTCGCGCCGTTGTCGGGGGCGAGTCTTAAACATTGTGTGCCATAAGCGACATAAACAGCATCCTCGGCGGAAACGTAGTTTGTTCCAATGGCCATTGCGCCGGGCATGTGTTCGGTATTATTATAGTGTGCTCCGAAATTTGGCAGCGATCTTTCCCACATCACTCTGCCGGTATAAACGTCCATGGCCCGCAGAACATCGGGACCTTCGATAAATATCCTGCCGGCGACAACCTGCTCGGACGGACCGTGACCGTGCCGCGGAAGCATTTCCGTATTTGACGAGCCGCCGAACCAAAGCAATCCAAGAGGAAGTTTGACAAGCGCATCCCTTGAGACGATCGTATTGGATGCGTCAGCGTACATATGCGACCAGTCCGCCGAGCCGGGCAAGGGGCCGACCCTTTCAAGAAGCGTATATTCATAAGCCTGTGTGACTTCGGCATTGGCCAGGCCGGCATGGGATATCGCCTGTTCGAAGATGCCCTGCAGCGACGATGAAGAGAAGTCTCTCAGCCAGTATTTGACCATTATTGCAAAATCTTTTTCATCTATTATCCGGTCGGGATAATGATCGGCGATAAGAGACGTACCTTCTTTGAGCCAAAGCCGGGCCAGACGGCTCAGGTCACCGGAATCGATCAAGCCGTTATAGTCGAAGTCACCGGCCTGGAAACCCGGATGGAAACAAACCTGTCCACCGTAAGGACGCAGAGAATAAAACACTTTTTCGATAAATTCGTTGGGATCATCGATGCCCGCTGCGACCAGGTCTTCGGAAACGATCAGGTTTGCCAAATACGCAGGAAGATCAACAGAGAAAATATCGCCTGTAAGCACACTGACCCTTTCGCCCGTCAGGCCCATTTGCTGCCATCTTTTGCGGAGTGTGTCGACTTTTGCTGTATCCGGGTCAAGAGCGATAACCTTCATATCCGACTGCCGCACCAGTTCTTCCGTGAGCCTTCCTGTTCCAACACCGGCAACGAGACAGTAACCCTCGTTCGCATCGGCACAGTCAAGGATGGCCCGGGCCTTTATGGTCCACTCGTCCCGCTTAGGCCAGGCGATTGCCTGTGAGCCGGGCGCTGGCAGCGAAACTCCCGTATCACTTTCTCCGAAGCAATAGAGATATCCTTCTTCTGTGACAACGAAAAGCTTGTTGTCAGCGGCGAGCATATTTGTCGGATTGCCCGTTATTGTTTTGTCCCAGAGCAACTGACCGCTATTGCCTAAGTCCTCTACGGCGTAGACATGGTCAGTGCTGCCTGCGTAGAGAACACTTCCCGCCTTACAATAGACTTGCTGTGCGCCGATCGGAAGGCTCCATATCGAACCGAGTGTCGGATTGGCGCCTGCAAGATCAAGGGCCTGGATACTGCCGCCCGACATCTGGTAGACGACCTCTTCGGTCAAAACGGTGGCAGCGGTTTTTGTGACAGGTGAACCATCGTAAAGGTCATACATTCCACATTCGTGACTTCCACCGTTGAAGAACCAGTCTCGCATTGCCGCCAGCTCATAGCCTCCCTGGTCTTTTCCCCAGGTTCGGTCGGACAGTTGCAGGAAAAGGAACTGGCCTGTATGGCGATCGAAACCGGCTGGGACGCTGCGTCCTCCGGAGACTACAAGAACATCATCGGTTGCGGCAATGTAGCCCTGCGGGGCAATGCCTGCGAAAGAATCGGCGTTGTGTTGCTGCTTGATCCATCGGGAACCTTCGGTAGTGTTGGCCCAGACAACCTGGCCGGTATCGACGTCGAGGGCGTAAAGGAAAATGCCCATGAAGGGCCAAATACCCGAAGCGAAATAGATTTTCCCGTCCTTTACCACAGGCCCGCCACGTGCAGGCCATGCCGATATCAATCTCTTGTTGCCAAGAACTTTTCTATCCGAAGCTCTGCCGTTGAATTTCCAGTTTAACCGGCCGGTCGCGGCTTCGAGGCAGTATAGATAGCCGTCATCTGAAACGAAATAGATACTGTCTTGAAAGGCAACCGGGGCAAAACGCACGGGACCTTCGCTATAGAAACGCCATTGCTCGATTCCCGTTTCCGTGTCGTACGCCGTAACGCTGTCATGCACCATCGACGGTACGAAGATGGTTTTGCCCATTACCACCGGCTCATACGAAAGATCGAACATAAGCTTTTTGGCCTGTTCGAGTTCGTCTTTCGGCCAGGCGGGGTTCGGTTCGGGCAGTTCGAGAACCCACTGCATATAAAGCACCGCCGGCAGTGCGACAGGCGAGGCGGCACTGCGGTTCTCATCGTATCGCCACATTGGCCAATCCCTGGGAGGATCGTCACTGGTTTTTATAGTATAGGTATGAGTCGCCGCTTCGCTATCAAGCCTCACATCCGCGCCCGAGCCGATGCTCTGGTTGCCGGTGAAAGCCCGGATGGCCGGGCCGGGCATGAAACCCGCTAAAAGCAAAATCAGAAAATATCTCATTGAAACCATGACAAACCCACTCCATTTAACCTGACTATTCGCGCATACGGCAAGGCAGTATGCAATAGTAACAGTTCTTTTGGGACCTCTGAAAACCTATGGCATCCTTGCTATGGTCGTTGTTTTTGGAATAAAAACAAACCTGGCAGTGGATTGCACCCTGTTTTTCAGGGGACCCTCTTCTAATAGGATACCACAGATATATCGATGGCACAAGTGCAGAATATATTCCTGCTGATGGATCAGCGTTAGGTTCCTCTGCTAAGCGATTATCAGAATTTCATAAAAAACACGGAAAAGCCATATTCAACTCTCGCCTGATTTCTCGATTGGATATTTTAAGGGGTAGCCTCAAAGAGACTATATCCCTTTCAGCCAGTCTCCAAGGACATTACGCAGGTCGTCAATACCCACGGCGTCCGACTGGTCAATATCTGCGCATTGGCAATCGACAGTGGCGCCACAATCGGTTTCACCGTAACGAGAAACAACAGCAGCGAAGTCGTCCAGATCAACGCCATAGCCTCCGGCGATATCTCCGGAATAATCGGCATCGCAAGGGGCCTTTAAGGAGCCGACCCATGCTTCAACATCTGCAATTAACCCGGCGGCAATTACAGGAAAATCACCTATCACATTATTATCTTCCGATGGATCGATAGAGAGGTCATACAGCTCAGATTTACTGATGTCATCCAAGTTATGATGTAATTTCCAATCACCCTTTCTCATAGAAGGTTTGCTGCCGCCGGTTTTCCAGTATTGCGTTTTGACACGCCCGCGTGTCGCACCAAGCCAGATATCGGAAACATCTTCTCCGTCGAGGTCGTCCGGTATATCGTCAATGCCGACAATACTGCATAGCGTAGGCAACCAATCCATGCCAGAGATCACGTTTTCAGTGTCGACGACGTTCGGGTCGATATGGCCCGGCCATCGAATAATAAATGGTGCACGAACACCTCCTTCGTATTGGTTATGTTTGCCGCCCCTGTATATACCCGAATAACCAAGCATGTTATGGCTGTATTCTTTGGAAGCACCTGAAAGTAAGACTGGCGCCGGACCCTGGTCGCTGGAAAAAACAACTACTGTGTTTTCTGTAAAACCGAGTTGGTCGAGTGTATCAAGTACGCGTGCGACGTTCAGATCGATCGACCATACATCGCCCACATAAGTTTGCATGGAAGTATTAAGATCGTATCCAAGTGCGATGCTTTGATCAAACTTTTGTTGTATGCCCATTATGCTGTTATCCGGGTTTACCGCATGTGTAAAGAAATCATTGCGATCGACAACGAGATCTGCAAACTCTGCGATATATTCAGCCGGTGGATTCACTGCGTAGTGTGTACTGTGGCCCCAAATGTTTACATAGAAAGGAACATCGGGATGGTTTTGATTATGCCTTTCGATAAATGAGATGGCATTGTTAAAGAGATTGCCGTCTCGTCCGTCAAGTGCATCGCCGGGATTTCCCGAAGGGGTGTCGATCTCGTCAATCCCGTAGGTGCCCGGCGTATCAACAGGGCCGATATGCCATTTACCAAAATGACCTGTCCGATAGCCGTGATTTTTAAGCAGCTCGGTAATGGTGATATGTTCGCCGAAACCAACATCTTTGGTATTTTCTACATACCGCTGGTGCGCGCGGGCTGTCATGAAGCCCGTTCTGCTGGGATTGCAGGTGATGCCTGTGACATACATCTGGGTAAACCGGACCCCTTCGGTAGCGAGTCGATCGATCGCCGGTGTTTTTGCATACGGATGTCCATAACAACCTAAATCGGCATAACCAAGGTCATCTGCAAAGATAAAGACGATGTTGGGCATTTCCGGAGAGGTGCCGGTACCGGTTGTTGCACTGGCTGGAGCCGACGGGGAACCGCCATTAGGTGGTGTTACTCCGTCACGCATTTTTACCGTATAGGTGTACTCAGTCTCCGGCGATAAACCACCGTCACTGTAACCCGAAGCGATCTGCCAGCCGCTGTCACTGCCACCGGCGTTGCCGGAGATCTCCGCAAAGTAGTACTCAACAGGTGTGGTTGCATCACTCCCTGTCGTCGCCGTCATGGTAATTACCGAACCGCTGAGTGCACGAGGCTTAGTTGCAAACGTAGCGGCATTGGGATCAGGTGGATCCGTATCAATAACAGGAGGACCGACAATGCCCCACGTAAACTTCGTATCAGGCTCTATGGTAGACCTGGTTGTTTTTAAATATTTATTAGCGCCCTGGACTTTTACGTACTTCCCAAGAGAGTCGTTTCGAAAAGAGATCGTTCCATCGGGATTTTCGATCCATTCAAAAAGTACGTTTGGATCGGTTGTCGATGTGGTCTCCGCTCTCAATATATTAGACGTCGTGCTCGTATCGGCTCTGGCATACATTGAATTGGCTGCCGACTTGAGCAGGATATAACCGCTGCCAGCATCTTCAACGATGAATTGCTCATAGGTTCCGACCGCCGGGCTATCCAACGCTATTAAGGCATTGTCTCTGCCTGGATCCATCTCCACATAAAAATTCGTATAGGTTGAATAGAGCCAAATGGTACTGCCTACAGGTGCAGCAGCTTGCAGCAACCCCACATGGGTTAATAACAACATCGATAACACGGCTATAAGCAGCCTGTTTCTCATCACAACGATCCCCTGATCATTTCAATCAAAAATACTATTTAAATTCGATTCTACAATACCTCATTATACCAAAATTGGGCTTTGAGTTAAAATGTTTTTATTTTCTCAGGGCTATTCGGAATTCATGATTATCAGCCCGCCTTTTTGGTCGGCTAATGACATTCATACGTATTCATTTCCTTTAAACAGCTTCGGGAATAAAGAAAATGAGTGATAGCGCAAAGAGAACCTCCCTGTAGATATGTGCTCATCACCCAAAAACAAAAAGACACAGCCAATATGCCCAATATACCACATGAGAGCAGTTATGTCAACAAGAGACTGGAGACAAAACATACACCATATTTGACACTTGCCGCAGCAAACGTGTTATTGGGAAGATGCGCAAAAAAAAGGCCTGCCGAAACAGACCTTTAAATGCAATGCCAACCTCCACCCGTGCCGTAAAAATGAACAAAGAAAGAACCCTCTAAATTCAAAGTGGGCAGTCGTTGCTCTTGTCCGCAAGTCCCGTCGAGCGGGCTTGTGCGATCCGCAAGGTCTGACTTCCCCGGGTGAGGGCATCGGTTCTTTCAAACATGTTCACCCTCTCGAACACCGCAGGGGTAAGCTGCACTTTTCTTTATAACATAATATCGGCTGGAAATCAAGGGGTTAATTAAATTTTCCGGGACTGATTTGCAAGAAAAAAAAGTTTTTTTCAAAACCACCGTTTAACGCCCGTCATGGCACTTATGCCGTTCGCAATTCGCCGCCCGTTCTGCCCTTAAGTTCGCCCAAAATTTCACCTTCGAACCCGTCCACAATCTCATGCCGCAAAGTGCCGTCGTCATCCCTGAATTTCAGCGAAAAAGTCACGCTCTTTTTTCCGGCTTGGACGGGCTTGCCGCGAAAGATCCCCGTAAAGCCAACGCCCTCAAGCTCGCCCGGAGCCTTGGCGTTGACAGCTGTGACGATATCGGCCCATGTGACCGCCTCGTCGACGATGAGCGAAAGGTCGCGTGTGATCGCAGGGAACCTGGAGATCGGCTTGACCGTTACGCTTGCCCCAACCAGCTCCAACAGCCGCTCGAAGTCCAGCTCAGCGGCGCAAATTTCGACATCCGGCAGGCTGAGCTTCTGCGATACCTCCGCCGATACCACCCCTGCGACGCCGACCACCTGGCCGCCAACGCTGATCTCAGCACCCGCCTTGGCCCAGCTTAATTCCGCCGGCTTAAACTCCACCGCCGCATCGGCCTTGATCATACTGATAAGCCCCTCGACGACCCCTCGAAGTTCCCGGAAATCGCCATCGAATACCAGGGCTAATTTCGTACCCTCCGCTGGCAGGGGGCCTTCGGCCTTATCGCCGGCGGCACTAAACGTATTGGCCAGCTCGTATATCCTGCACGGCGTATTGCCCACGTTGTAGTTGCTCCTGAGTACGCCGAGCAGCGAACCGATCAGATTCTGCCGCAACAGATTCGCCGATTTCCTCGACGCATCCTTGACCGCCAGCCTGCCCTCTCCTTCGCCGCCCGCAAAAAGATCGCCAACAGTATCGTCGACAAACGTAACATTGATAGTCTCATAGAAACCACAACCGCCGAGAAACCGCCTCAGCCCCACCACCGCCTTTTCACGCTTGTCAACAGGTGCGACCTCAATATTAAGTTTTTTCTCGACCGGGATATTGTCATAACCGTGCGTCCTGGCTGCCTCCTCGATGAGGTCGACCTCGCGATAGATGTCATGCCGCCAGGAAGGGGGCTTGCAGACAACGGCGCCATCGCCATCGAGTTCCGGCTGTAAACCAAGAGCGGCAAATGTCCCCATTACCTCGTCTTTACCGATCTCGATGCCTAACAGATCATTCAATCGCGAAAACCGCATCTTCACCGGCTCGCTCTGCCGTTTGCCCGGATAAACGTCCGCTGCACCCTGGGCCGCTGTGCCGCCGGCGACCTCGATAATAAGCTGGACGGCCCGCCTGGAAGCCCAGTCGACCGCCTCGATATCCACCTGCCGCTCGAACCGAAACGACGACTCCGAACCGATACCAAGCCGCCTGCCCGTCGTCCGAACGCTCACAGCGTCAAAATGGGCATCTTCGAGAATGATATTGACGGTCGAATCGCTTATCTCCGAGTCCAGACCGCCCATCACACCGGCGATCGCAACAGGGCCCCGGCCGTCGGCGATAACGAGCATCTCATCGTTAAGCTCGCACTTAGTCCCGTCGATACTCACCAGCCGCTCACCCGGCTTCGCCCGCCGAACGGTGATCTTACCGCCGGTGAGCTTGTCGCAATCGAACGCGTGCGGCGGCTGACCGCTCTCAAGCATCGCATAGTTCGTCGCATCAACGACATTATTAACGCTTCGCTGTCCCACCGCCTCCAGCCGCCTTTTCATCCAATCCGGCGACGGCCCGATCTTCACGCCGCAGATAACCCGCGCCGTATACCGCCGGCAATGCTCCTCGTCGGTGATCGCAACTTCCACAAAATCGGCAACCGTCTTATCCGAAGTCACAAACGTAACCTCCGGCAGATTAAGCTCCTTGCCCATCGCCGCAGCCAATTCCCGCGCGACCCCGATATGCCCAAGGCAATCGCCCCGGTTACTCGTAACCTCGATATCGATGACCGTATCGCCCTCCGGATGCTCGATCCCCTCCGTAGGGAAGCCCAGATCGCTCAAAATCCCGGCAACTTCCTCGCCCGTTCGGTCAATGTCAACATATTGCTTAAGCCAGTCCAATGAAATTTTCATATTAACCTACCATTAATGAACAGTTAAACCCTTAATAACCGCTGTCAACGCTTAAAAATCGAAAACGATTACCCTTTATCCGCTAATAACTTACCGAGGGAAAAATATTCTGTCAATTGCATTGTTGATTTCTCTGCCCAACGATGGTAATTTCTTGTTAAAGATCGCCGGCAGGGCGGCAGGGCGGGTATACCTGTCGATTGAGAAGTCCGTACGATACGATATGTTGCAGAAGTGAGGTCCAAAATGGTCCACAACAAAGCTGATTTTAGCCTGACACCGGTCCTGATCGCCTGTCTTGCACTTTTTGCCCTGACAGGCTGTGTCGAGCGAAAACTCACAATAAACACCCAGCCGCAGGGCGCGATCGTCTGGCTCAATGACGAGGAGATCGGATTTTCACCCGTCACTGTCGAGTTTAGCTGGTACGGCGACTACAAGGTAAGGGCTGAAAAGGACGGCTATGACATCCTGAGCACCCATAGAAAGCTCAAGGCGCCATATTACGACGGTTTTCCCTTCGATTTCTTCGCTGAGACACTCTGGCCCGGCCAGATCCGCGATTATTACGAATGGAGCTTCGAGCTGGCCCCATACACCCCAGCCAACCGGCCAAACCTGATCATGGCAGCACAAAAAATGAAAAATGAGGCAAAAGAAGAATTCGCCGCTGAGCCCTCAACAGACCTGAACGAATAGCAGCAGGGGGGTAGCAGGCGGGGGGCTACACCAATGGCAGGGGGGCAACGCCCCAAATTTTGTCATTCCCGGGAAGGCGCCGAATCCAGTCTGTAGGGTGGGCCCTGGCCCACGCTGTTTAGCTCACAAGCCGTGCGAATCGCTCCATGAGCGCCCTTGTATGCCGCCCGACCTTACCGTCTGCGATCGTCTCGTCGTCAAACCGGACTACCGGGACAATATCCTTTGTCGTTACTGCTATAAACAGCTCCGCAGCCCCCTTGGCATCCTCGGGCGTGATCGCCCGCTCAATAACCGCAAGCCCGGCCTCGGCTGCGAGCTTTAAGACTACCTGCCGCGTTATCGAACCGAGTATCTCCGGCCCCAGAGGCCGCGTCACGACCACATAGCAGCCCTCGGGCACCATAAGCAACGCACAAGCGGCACCCTCGCTGATCTTGCCCGCATCGCTGACCAAAATCGCCTCGGCGCAACCCTTCTGGGCCGCATCCCGGCGGGCAAGCACATTGGCTAATAGGTTCAGCGACTTAATATCGCACCGTTTCCACCGCAGATCAGGATACGTCGAGACACCGATCCCATCTCGCTTTTGGGCCTCGCAGTCAGGGGCATCCGTCACCGTCAGGAAGAAATTCGGCTTCAATTCGCCGCCGCCGGCATGGTCCCGAACCTCGCTGCCGCGCGTTATATGGAAATAGATCTTCGCATCCGAAATATCCGCCCGCTCAAACGCCCGCAAAACCCTCGCCCGGACGTCCTCGATCTCAATGCCTCCGATATCGATACCCGCAAGGCTCCGCGAAAACCGCTCAAGATGCTCATCCAACGCGAATATCCGGCCGCCATAGCTGCGAACCACCTCATAAACACCATCGCCAAAAAACGTCCCGCGGTCCATATAAGCCGACTCAATGTCCTTGAGCGCCAAAATCTCATCCTGTATCATAGCAATCTGCATCATGTCACCCGATATTGTCGTCAATAAATCCATTTCCGGCTGAGCCGATTTCGCCAAAAACCTGCAAACCCAGCCGCTGGCCCGCACGCTCCAGGCCTTAAAAATACCAATTCTGCACCAAATGACCGCCTTTTTCAACAATTATTAGAAAATATTGCAAACTTCGGCAAATTATCTTTACAAGCCCGCCCAAACTCCCTAAAATGCCCGGCTAATCGATTTTGCAAAAAAAGGGAGCAATAAAATGTACGCAGTGATAGAGCAGGGCTCAAAGCAATACAAAGTCGCACAGGGCGACGTGATCAACATCGAACTGACCGAGGTCGACGATAACGCAACGACCATCGAGTTGGATAAGGTCTTATTTGTCAGCGACGGAACCGATATCAAGGTCGGCACGCCGTATATCGAAGGCGCAAAGGTCATCGCCAGCTTCAAAGAAACCGCCGCCAACAGCATGGTCAAGGGCGTAAAGCTCTACCCAACCCAGATGCGAAGACGCAAGAACAGCCGCCGAAAAATAGGCCACAGACAAAAATACCTCCAGGTAATAGTAGACGCCATCGAGGCATAAAACCGCCTCAGGTCGCCAGCTATTTGCCATCCCAGCACCGAATCAGGTCGCCAGGCAGCCAGCCATGTGCCATTTCAGCAGCCAAGTCCGCAGCAAGGGTGGCAGCGCGTTTGCGCAGCAAACCGATGGGCGTATGCACACTGGCACCGCCCACAATTCCGATTCGCCGGAAAACGCTTGAATTCTGGACAGAAACCCCTATAATACATAAATGAGAATTCATTAAAAAACTCTGCTTTCTTGGATTTTGACAGTAGTGGTCACGGGCTTGTTGTTTGAATCATGTGTTTGCCGAGTTCCAAAATGGTCCTCTACATCAGGGACATTAACCGTTCTCAGCAGGCGAATAAGAAGATACGTTAAATTGAATAACGAGATCCCTCTCAATTTGTCATATATCCCTGTCCTCAAAGGGTTTAAGAGCGAGACTAAAGATGCGTGGGGCAATGACATCATTTACGAGGTCAATGGCACAGAGGTCACACTAACAAGTCTTGGACGAGATGGTAAAGCTGGAGGCCAGGAAGAAGATGCAGATATCACAAGAACATTTTTTGCTCATGAAGACCTTGATGACCCATTCTGCAGCCTCGTTGGTTTACAACATGAGACTTATGATATTATGAGTTATATAGCCACAAGAATACAGCGTTATGTCGATAATAATGGCCAGCTACCTGATAACATATCAATCCTGCCTGAACTGAAAATCCCAACAAATAAAGATTCCATGCAATACACAGGAATTCATAATAAAATAATTGAAACTTGGGACAATAACATCATTAATAAAACAACGGACTGTTGGGGAAAGGATGTCATCTATAAGAAAGTTAATCCTACAACGTTTCAACTCTTCAGCTATGGCGAAGACTTAAAGGAAGGTGGTATGGGTCAAAACTCTGACATGGAAAGAAGATTTGAACTCAATGACAAGGGCGAGTGTGTTGAAACCCATTTTAATTTAAGAGACAAATAGCTCCTTACGTGCCATCTTTGGACGGCCCGCCGCATAATTTCGCTTCGCTGGAAAAAGCTTGACTGTTCAGGGTGAATGACATAGGGTTATTGCTGTCGTGCGAAGAAAACAAGTTTTTCAACCGTGCAAATGGGAAATCTCTGCTAAGAGGAACTCATGGGAACACCGCAAAGAAACCCGAGGCAACGAAACAGGACATCAGGTTATCCCTTGCCGCTGTTGCGTGTGTTTATCACGATAGAGACACTGCTGTTGTTGTCCGGATGTGCAGCCACCTCAGTATCTACCGCCACTGACACCCCGAACGCCGATGAGGTCTTCCGCATTTCAAAGATCGATCTCGGTGACAGGGCGTGGGGACGAAATATGCTCCGCGTCAACGTCACCAACACAACTGACAGGCAACAGCCCTTCTGGCTGCACATTGGCGGTGGCTACGTCAATATTGGGCGCCCTTCCGGATTCGGAATGGGCATGGATGAGCCGATACGTCTTGAGCCCCGTCAGCAGCGTATTATCGGGCATGCCTACTGGATCCCACCCTGCGTAGGAAAGCTTTCATACAAGATCAAGTTCGTACTTCCGTCAGGGTCGACCCCTCCTTGGGAACAGGAACCCTTCCTCACCAAACCGTATTCCACGGTCTTTGATTCGCCCAATTCCAGTTGTAACGAGTTGACCCCCTTACCGCAGTTCTTCAAATATGATTGGGCAAAGGCATACCGGGACGGTGAGCGTATCGTTCCATTTAAGACCGCCTCTACTGAGCACTTTGTATTCTACTATTTGCCGGATTCCCCGGCCCAGGACGATCTCCAGCATATAATGACCCAACGAGAGAAGACACTTCGTCAAATCTGTGATTTTCTCGGTGTCGATTTTACAGGCAGTATCGATTTCTTCCTGTTTCCAGATGCCGCTTCAAAATTTGCATGCACGATGCACACGGGAGACGGATTGGCACATGGCACAACCATCGTCGAGATATACAACGCTGATACGAAGCTAGACCCTGCCCACGAGGTTACACATATCGTCGCCTCACAGATCGGCAGTCCTCCCGCTCTTTTCAACGAGGGCCTGGCGGTGTACATGCAGGCAGGCCACATGTGGAATAATGAGCACGTCGATACAACAGCGGCAAAACTTCGAAAGCAAGGCAAGTTGTCGCCGATCGGTCAATTGATCCGGAGAAATGAGATCGGGTCCCAAAAGGGCGACGGAAAAATCACTTACCCGCAATCGGCAAGTTTCGTTAAGTTCATCATTGACCGATATGGCAAAGATAAATTCCTGAAACTCTACGCCAGTCTCAAAGCCGGCGCCAAAGACAACAAATCTCGCTTCCAACAGGAAATCGGCATCGAACTTGAAACCGCACAGAACCAATGGAAAAAGCACCTGCGTACGATCGAACTTTGAAGGGATAACATAACAGTCTGACTCGAACGCTGGCTGGCCTGGACAGTGTCAGCAGACGAAATGGTCTTTCCGAGGCCCGCTGCACAATTTCACTCGTTACTAATCCCAGACCCGGCCCCCCTGCCTTGGGCCGATAATATATGTTATGTTACATTCAGCTTGATTCAGCGGATATGGGTAAAAACGTGCTTTCGGTCGATTCGGTGCGGTATGTGGCCCCCATTGCCGTTTTGATGGCTTTCGTTGGCCCTTTTAATGCCCCCGTTGGCTTCTTAGGTGCTGGTAGAGCTTCGCTGGCGTTTCTTTGTCTTTTGTTTGGTGGTCTTTTGCTTTTTGGCTGTTGCCTTCTTTTTGCTGCTTGCAGGCTTTTTTGCCTGGCGGCTGGTCTTTAGTTCCTTTTCCAGGCCGTACGGATCGCTCTCTTCGTGTACGAACAGATCCCGTATCACGCAATCCGGCGGTCGGTAGCCAAGGCTCCTGAAGAATAGAAGCTGCTCCTTCGGATCGATATAGGCCTTCCTGCATATCGCCGGCGTATTGCCCAGCTTGTCGGCGACAACCTCTAATATGCCCGTAACCTTGCGATGTTTAGCCCTTGCTGCGCGGCCCTGATATGCCGCTAAGGCAGCCTCATAATCGCCCTGACGCCGTTTCTTGCCGAACGCCTCTGCAAACTCCTTGAATATCCGCGTCGCGTGATAGTTCCGCAGGTTATGGACCGTACACGGAGCGCCGGCGCCGCCTTCCGGAAGCCCCGGAGCGGCATCGGCTGGGGCCGCGGTGAAGTATTCATTGACCTGCTGGGGCGTAAAAGGCTTGCCGTCCGACCGCGTAAACAGATATTTGCCGCTTTCTCCGATCAGCTCAAGGAGCCGGTCGGCCATTACAGAGGCCCGCAAATGCTTCCGTTTATCAACATCGGTCTTATATATCGTGAATACATGCCGTTGTTTCTGGGCGTGTTTGCCGCGATAAGTGATGATGATCTTATCGTCTTTGACCCGAACATGTTTTTTCGTCAGCAGCGTAGTAACGCCGAAAGTCTTCTTCTCCGCCTTGGCCTTGGCAGACGTCGCATTGCCTATCCGCGCGCATTTCGAATCCATAAACAGGCACATCAGCGCCCGGACCCACGTATCGCGATCGTCGGAATGAATATGCTCGAGCATCCGGCCCCGAATCTGCTCGATAACCCCAGCAAGCTCGTTGATCTTGTCATACTTCATCCGCCTGGCCCGCCGCTTATACTCCAGCGTGTAGTATTTGCACTTGCTGTTACCGATCATCGCGCTGGTCTGGCAGTAGAATGTCCCGTCGGTGACCGGATGGATATGGTAGTCCTTGCCCTGCTCCTCTTTGGCGTAGCCCATATTCATCTCGACCTCGTTTAGCGGCGGCTGTTCGAGTTCCTGGCCGGCGTAGGTATAAAACGTGAGAGGATATCCCGCCGGCTGAACACCGACACGCCCGCGATACGTAAACGGCAGAAACTCCTGGAGCCCCTCGGCCTTAAGAGTATTATGCAGCGTCGCACTGTCGATTATCGGGTGCCATCCGTTCTCGTCGAAAATCTCGGTTATCCGGAGCCTGGCCGCCTCCTTATAAGTGCGATAGGCCTGCTGATACTTCTTATAGGTCCCGGGGCGTTTTTTGCCGGCAGCCTGCGCCGTCTGGGCCGTTACATCCTCCGAGCCGAAGAGCTTTTCGCGAAGTTTGCCAAGTGTCCGTTTCGCCTCCATTACCGCCCCGCCGGCGGTCCTGCCGTCAGGAACCACGATCCGTCTGGCATGTCGCACCATGTCCATATCGATCAGCCTGGCCATACTGATCAGCTCGGCTAAGTGCTTCGAATCGATCTTGCTGAATATCTCATGGAAAAACTTCATCAGCCGCACCTCATGGCCGCGCAGCTCGAATTGGCCCCGATTCTTCCAGGCATGATGCCACGCCCGGCAGTAATATTTCAGCGCTTCGGCGTTAGCCTTGCCGCCGGCGTTCGGTTTGGACACCGAATAAAACTTCGCCAGCTTGCGATTAGCCTTAGCCAACTCGTCGCTGTCACCGAAAAAACGCGGCGAATCGGCCTTCAACGCCTCGACATATTCGACCACCTCCGAATAATCCTCCACCTCGTACTTAAACCCCTCGAACTGGCGAACGAACCACGGGAGGATTATGTATGCGTGCTTGAAAAGCGTTCGGGTAAACTCCGGAAGTGCCGTCAGCTCGTTACTCATCTATTCACCGCCCACCCCGAGACCAACCCCCGCCTGCCATCGCTAATCCAGTGAACCATCAGCCCGCCTTCTCGCTGCTATCTTTTCATTGATATCTCGCACTTATCGCGTTATGGGCCGCCTCTGTCAGCCGGTCCCACGTCGCCATCGCACGGTCGACAAGCCCAAGATTCTCTAACACAACCTCAATGTTGATCAGTGTCTCGGGCTCCGTAAAATTGTCCTTCATCGTACTTTCCAACTGGCATATAGCCGCCGAGAATTTCCGCCTGTCGCAGTACAGCATCGCCGTTTGGTAATGCAGGTCCAGGCAATTTTTGGCAAGCCTGCCGACCTCGAGCAGCGTCGCCATCGCCTCATCTTTCGCTCCGCTTTCGTACAGGCACAATGCCAGCTTGCTCCTGGCCCGGTGGTGCGTCGCATTCATATCGAGAGCGCGTTGAAACGACTCGACCGCCCTGTCCATCTCGCCAACGACCATCATCAATATCCCATACTTGTAATGGACATCGGCATTGCTGCTGCGTTGCTGCATCTGCTGCTCGTGGGCCTTTATCACATCTTTTATATCAAGGCCCAGAGCCTCCCCCTCTTCGTCCGGTTTTTCGTCGATAGCCGTCGCCTGAAGATGAAGCGTCGCCATCTCCGAAAACAAAAGGGTGCTGTTCTGCTGGATCGCCGACGCAAGCGAAAGCGTGTTGACCGCATCGCCATCCTCGCCGGCAAGATCCTGTGCGACACACAGCCCGATATACGCGTCGACTATCTCGTCGTTTATCTCGACAGCCCGGTTAAACTGCTCGGCTGCCAGCGTGCGGCGACCGATCCGCATATAATGCGTCCCTAATTTGATGGTTGCTTCGAGGTAATTGGGCTGAACGCGAAGGGCGTTTTCGTAATGAGCTATGGCATCGCCCGCCTTGCCCCAGCGGCTCAGAATATCCGCCATCCGAACATGAAGATCGGGCAGCTCACCTATCTTTTCCATCAGCCAGCGTACGCTCTCGAGTGCATCTTCGAACTGACCGGCCTGAAGTTTGTCCTCGATCTCGCTTTCCTGGCTGTCGTCATGGAAGTTATCCGGATGCGAGACGATCGCCATGTTGAATGTGTCGATCGCCCTTTCCGTCTGCCCGCTGGAGACGTAAAGATAGCCCAAAAGAACCAGCGAACTGATATCTCCGGGATGCTCAGCGGTCAAAAGCTCGTATTGCTCGATCGTCTTATCGAGCTGACCGTTCTTGAAGTAGATCGCCGCCATTCGCTGACGCGGAAGTTGGAGGTGCCCCTTGAACTTGATGCAGTCCTGGTAAAATTCGATCGCCTCCGCCTCTTTGCCGATCCGCTCATAGCAGAATCCAAGCGCATAAAGCGCCATCGTATTGCTCGGCTGACGCATATAGATCGACTGCAACTGCTCGATCGCATCGTCGACACGGTTGTCGTGAATGCACAACGCCACCGCCGCCATGCGTCCGAAAACGCACTCCGGATTCTCAAACAGGTAAAAGTTCAGCTTCTCTGTCGCCGCCTCCAACTCGATGTTCCCGAGATGTTCGACTATTTCATCCAGATCGCTAACATCATCACCCGTGAATTCCTCTTGACCGGCCCGCAGGGCATTTAGCCAATGCCATATCAAATCAGCCGTGTCAACCGTTATTGCTCTGCCAAAGATCTCTAAAAGTTTACTCATCTAATCCCCTGCCAACCATAAAATCGCTATCAAATACTTATGCTGTAGTGGGGATATCGACATCGCAGGCCCCTGTCTTTACGCACAGAGACCATAAATCAACGTCCGGTGTCGGTTATACGCCCCCAGATATGGCAGTTGTGCTGGATGTAGCGATTGTTGCGATTTTAGAACCGATTCTGGCCCCTCCGCCCTACCCCCCTCTTCGGAATAAAATCAAAAATATCTGCGAATAAAAGCCCCAAAACAGGCCACCAGAGCACATAAATCAATATCAGCGTATTTATGGGCCCTTGCGCAGATTAGAGGGAGTTAATAGCTCCGTTTGGTAATCGAACTCCAGAAAAGCAGTGTACCCCCCGCCGCCTGTAGCAAAAACGGGGACCGGTACCGTTCTGCCGACCTGTCTCGCCGTAGCCTTGGCGAAGGAGGAAGGTGCTAAACCTATTCGCTATCCGCTAGTAGAGCGATTTTTGCGTTTGTCTTTTCTGTTCTGGTCCTTG
>DAOVVQ010000116.1 GCA_030637065.1 Planctomycetota bacterium | reverse complement strand
GAGGACATTTAATTTTCAGGCCCTTGAAGATCGCGTCAACCCCGAGCCGCAGGTATTAACCGTCAGTAACGTCGGCGGTTCGACTTTGCATTGGGAGATGACTTATGATTGCGACTGGCTGACAGCCGGGCCGGCGAGCGGGGCGATTACTTCGGGGACATCTGAAATCATATTACAGCCGCATACGAGCGGCCTGGCAGGGGGGGTGTATGATTGCCAACTGGCGATATGGAATGAGCAGGCCCCGGATAGCCCTGAGATGGTGGATGTCGAGTTTGTCGTTCGAGGTCCGGTTCTGGATGTTTCGGCCAATGAGGTTCTGTTTGTCGTTAGCGACAGCAGGCTGGAACCTGAAGAGCATACGTTGTCAATTACCAACTCCGGCGGCGCAGGCTTTGACTGGACAGCGGTTTACAATTGCAGTTGGCTTGAGATCGATCCTCCGTCGGGGAGCCTGACGGACGAGGTCGATACGATAACGTTAAGGGCAAATCCGGAAGGGCTTGCGTGGGGGAGGTATAGCTGCCAATTAACAGTAATCGGTGATAATGCGTCGAATAGCCCGCAGACTATCACGGTTTCGCTTCATGCTGTGGCGAACGTTCCGGAGGATTTTGATACTATCCAGGCTGCGATCGACGCGGCTTTTGAGGGCGACGTGATAGTAGTCAGTCCCGGCACCTACTACGAAAACATTACCTTTGGCGAGAAGGCTGTTGTGCTTACCTCGACCGATCCGGACGACCCGGCGGTGGTAAGCGATACGGTTATCGACGGTATGGGCGCAGGTCCGGTGGTTACATTTCCGCGTAGCCCTATACACAATATCGGTTTGGTCCTGCGTGGTTTTACGATTACCGGTGGCGGTGGCGTTCGTGGCGGGGCTGGGATTAAAGGGGGCAACTCGCTTGGAGTGATCAGCAGGTGCGTGATCACCGGCAACATTGCCAAGCAGGTAGGCGGGGGCATACAGGGTTTTTACGGGACGATCGAGCGTTGCCGCATCGAGGGCAACTTTACTTATGGCGCAGATGGGGCGGTATCGGGCTGTCGGGCGACGATCATAAATTGTGTGATACGCAATAATCACGGCGGCGGGCTTTTTAACTGCGACGGAAGCATTGTTAACTGCACGATAACCGGTAACAGCGGCGATGCGTTCGGTGGAGTGCGGCGGTGCGACGGCGAGATCGTCAACACGATCATATCGGGCAACAGTTTTCCCGACATGCACGATGAGAATCAGGCACAGATCAGCTTTAGCTGTTTTCCCGGTGCAAGCGGCGAAGGCAACCTGGACGTTGACCCTGAATTTGCTTTCAGCAGCGGTTATCGCATAATAGCCGGTTCGGCATGTATCGACGCCGGCACGAATGATGTTGAGTATGGTCTCAGGAGTAATAAGGGATATGGACCCGGGCTTTTTGACATTGACGGCTCGCTGCGAATAACCGATGGCGACGGCGACGGCACTGTGACTGTGGATATCGGCGCGTTCGAGGGCACCAGCTTAAAACCGATAATCGCCTGTTCGGCTCAGCGGATCGATTTCTACATGGAGCTTAGCGGGCCTGAGCCGCAGGACCAGGTCGTTTCCATTCGCAATGCCGGCGGCGGGATATTGAACTGGCAGGCGACAGCGGATTGCGGCTGGCTCGAGGTTGCGGCGGCGGGGGAGCAAACCGGCGAAATAACTTTAAGCGCCGATGTGGCGGGCCTTGGCGTTGGCAACTATAGCTGTATGGTAACGGTTGCCGGCGAGGGTGCGATCAACAGCCCGCGAACGATCGAGGTCAACCTGCACATCCATATCGAAGGCCAGGTGCACGTCCCCGCCCAGTATGGTCGAATTCAGGCGGCGATCTACGCGGCCCAGCCGGGCGAGCGGGTTATTGTCGCGCCAGGGATCTACTACGAGAATATCGATATGGCGGGCAGGAACATTATCCTGCAATCGACCGATCCGGGCAATCGTGCGGTGGTTGATTCGACGATAATTGACGGGTCCGGTTCGGGACGTGTGGCGACTTTTTCCGGTAGCGAGGATGAAAGCTGCGTGCTAAGCGGTCTTACCATTACGGGCGGTCGCCTGCTGGGACTGGGCAACCATGGCGCCGGCATTAACGGCAACGGGACGACGGCGACGATCAGCGATTGCGCAATAGTCGGCAATCGCACCGATGCGTCGGGCGGAGGCCTGATGCAGTGCGATGGTATGATAACGCGGTGCCTTGTGGCTGGGAATCGATCGCGCGTTGGCGGGGGGTTGAGCAATTGTAACGGGACGATCAGCAACTGCGTAGTCGCCGAAAACACAGCGATAATTGTTTCCGGTGGCATCAATAACTCCGACGGGACGATCACGAATTGCACGATAGCAGATAACATCGTCAACTCAGGATCGGGAAAAGGCGCCGCCGGTGCGATTGGCGGTTGTGACGGAAGTATCACAAATTGTATCTTCTACGGCAATACGGGGTCGCATGTATCTTACTGCTCCAAGCCGAGCTACAGTTGTTTTAACGGCGGCTCGACCGGGACGGGTAATATCAGGGCCGAGCCGCTGTTTGCCCTCGATGGCGATTATCATCTTCTGAGCGATTCGCCGTGTATCGACGCGGGAACGAACGAGCCGGACGGCGGTCTCGATGCGACCGATCATGACGGGCTGGTGCGAATTAGCGACGGTGACGGTGACGGCGATGGGCTCGTCGATATGGGGGCCCACGAGTTTATACCGGGCCCGTTTATTGTCGTTTCTCCGAGGAGCTTCGAGTTTGTGGTGATGCAGGACCGGCCGGGACCCGAAGGCCAGGCCCTGCGACTGTGTAACAGCGGGACGGGCACGTTTGACTGGTCGATCGCCTTCGATAGCGACTGGCTGAGGGTAAGCGACGATTCCGGCAGTTCCAGCGGCGATATCGACCAGCTTACGCTCACAGTCGACGGGACCGGGCTCGACTGCGGCTTCTACTCCTGCACGATGACCATCTCGGCACCGGGCGCGGCGAACAGCGAGATGCAACTTGCCGTAAATGTGCTGGTCAAAGCTCCGCTGCTGGTACCGGGCGAATATGCAACGATCCAGAATGCGATCAATGCGGCGCGTGCGGGGGACATCGTGCTCGTTGCCGACGGTGTGTATACCGGCGACGGCAATCGCGACATCGAGTTTGGCGGAAAGGCGATTACGGTAACGAGCGTAAGCGGGGCCCAAAACTGCATCATCGACTGCCAGGGCAGCGAAGCCGAACGTCATCGTGGATTTTACTTTCATAATAATGAAGATGCGGATTCGGTTTTGGACGGTTTTACTATAACCAATGGCGACGTTGTTAAGGACAAGAATATATGGTCATACGGCGGTGCGATCTATTGTTATGGCAGCAGCCCGACCATCAAAAATTGCGTGTTCAGGGACAATGCAGCTTATTTGGGTGGTGGAGTTTTTGTCAGGGCTAAAGATTGGCCGTCGGCCACAGGACACCTGTCGCCGGTTTTGATAAACTGTGATTTCATAACCAACCGGGCCTCGTACGGCGGCGGTATGTACAGTAGCGAAAGCAATTCGACAATAGACGGCGGTGTTTTCGTTGGTAACCATGCAGATATAGGCGGCGGCGGGGCGAACACGGGCGATGAGGATGCGGTGTTTGTCAATTGCATATTCACTGCTAATACGGCAAATTACGGCGCCGGTGTCTATACCGGACAAGGCCGCTCAACGCTTACAAACTGTGTGGTAGCCTTCAATTCGACCTACGAAGGAAAATATGATGCCCGCGGCGCCGGTGTATTTGTACGTCAAACTGGTCACTGGTGTACGAATTATTGGTCTCCCTGTTACTACTACTCGGAGGCCGTTCTCACCAACTGCATATTGTGGGGCAACAGCGATCCTGACGTTGTCGACGAAGCTTCGCAGATCTTCATCGATGGCTACCGGGCTGAGGCGGCCCTGAATTACAGTTGTATTCAGGGCTGGACTGGTGCATTGGGCGGTGTCGGTAATATTGGCGATGATCCCTTGTTTGTCCGCGCGAGCGATGACGGCGGCGACGGCTGGGGTGACTATCCCGGTACGCCTGGGGTCGATGAGGGGGCCAATGACGATTACGGCGATTTTGACCTGCGGGCGGGGTCGCCTTGTATCGATGCGGGCACTGACGGCGGCATTTATGATGATATCGAAGGTTCGCTGCGTCCGTTCGACTGGTTCGGTGTCGATAACAACGGCGATGAGCCGGAATTCGACATGGGGGCGTATGAGGCGGTCCGCGAGGTTGAGGCTGAGGCGATGCTGGTTCCAAAGGCGATTCATGCGACCGGCGGAAAGGGGACTATCCTAGCGATACTGTATGTGCCGCGGACGGTGGAAAGCGGCGATATCGAGACAGATTCCTTTGCATTGTATGTCGGCGAAGCAGATCAGCCCGCAGCGGAGGCGACATGGTCGCGTGTGATCGACCTGCCCCATCGCAGCCAGGTTTTTGTGGTCTTCGACCGCGATGAGGTGCTAAAGGCCGCCGGCAACATAGAGGATCTGGCTGTCCGTATCGTTGGTGAGCTTAGGTCCGGGGGGTATATTTACGCTGAGGCTGGTGTCAGGATATTGCATCCGCCGGTCGGTGCAAGCAGGCGGCCTGTGAGGCGGCTGCGGTAATGTGGCCCAGGTGAGGTGGGGGCGGTGAATTCGAGGCGACAGGTCCGGCGGTTGCTAAAGGTTTGTTGTTACAGGGGTTAGGGTCAGGGGGCGATTCCGGGGTGGATTTTATGTTCGGCTGGAATGCACAATTCGGGAAATTTGGCGTATTTAGAAGTGAATTTGAAAACAGGTCCGTTAATTGGAGTTTGCCGGTCGTTGCTGGCAGGAGGCCGATTTGCGGTCTTTTGCGTCGGCTGGCGGCCTCGTAGCGGATATTAGCGTGACGGATGGCGAAAATCAGGTTACAATCGCGGCTGAGATGCCGGGGTTGGGCGAAAAGGATGTCGAGGTTTCTCCCCGTGGGGGGCCTTGGCGATCGAGGGCGAAAACAAGGGCTTTTTAATGAGAGGAAATGACGATGGATCATAAGAGATTACGAACGGTTGCGATGGGAGCATTGATTCTGGCGGTTAGTCTTTGCCCGACGGCGACTATCGCACGTAACGGCGACAATATCACTGCGATGCGTGAGACGAGCAGGGCCTTTTCAGCGGTGGCCAAAAAGGTCGTTCCCGCGGTCGTTTCCATTCGCGTGGAAAATACGGTCCAGGCTGAGGCGCGTTATCACAGCTCGCCCCAGGAAGAAGACTTTTTCGAGCGTTTCTTCGGTCGCAGGTATCAACGCAGGAGCCAGGAGCCCCAGACGCAGATCGGACAGGGCTCAGGGTTCATCATCAGCACGGACGGGTATATCCTGACCAACAATCACGTTGTAGGCAAGGCCGACAAGATTATCGTTACCCTGCATGACGGCAGAAAATTCGAGAATGTCAAGCTTGTAGGCACGGACCCGGATACCGAGGTTGCGGTGATCAAGATAGACGGCGACAATCTGCCGATGGTGGAGTTGGGGGACTCGGATAAACTGGAGATCGGCGAATGGGTCATCGCGGTGGGCAATCCGTTTGGCCTTAGCGAGACGGTTACGGTAGGTGTCGTAAGCGCCAAGGGCCGGACGGTCGGGATCACCGAGCGAGGCGGCTATGAAGACTTTATCCAGACCGACGCGGCGATAAATCCCGGCAACAGCGGCGGACCGCTCCTGGATATCGACGGCAAGGCGATCGGGATCAACACGGCGATCTTCAGTCAGAGCGGCGGATATATGGGCATCGGGTTCGCCATACCGATCGGCATGGCGACAAAGGTCAAGGACCCGTTGATCAAATCCGGCAAGGTTACACGCGTTTTTCTCGGTATTCGTATGGACGAGGTGGACCACGATGCCGCGGAGTTTTTCAACCTCGACAGGCCGCAGGGGGTTCTCGTTGCCGATGTTATCAAGGATTCGCCGGCGGGCAGGGCGGGGCTGAAGAAACGCGATATTATCCTGGAGCTTGACGGCAGGGTCGTTGACAATCTTTATCAGTTGCGAAATTCGATCTCCCTGATGGAGCCAGGCACGCGGGCCGTTTTGGCGATTATCAGGGATGGAAAGAAGATGGATATCAAGGTCAAGATCGGCACGCTGAAAGAAGAAGTGGTTGCCGCCAGGGTACCCGGCAGGGCGGAAAAGCTGGGGATGCGAGTAGCGGATCTGACCGATGAAATGGCGCAGCGTTTCGGTTACGATGTGGAAGAAGGCGTAATAATCACCGAAGTCGAGAGCGACAGCCCGGCAGGTCGGGCGGGCATCCTTCCGGGAACGCTGATAGCCAGTGTAAACAGCGACGATGTAACTACCGTCGCCCAATTCAACGCCGCCCTGGGGGCAAGTGAAGTTACAGAGTCAGGAAAAGTGCTCCTTCTCCTGCGAAACGACGAGTACATCTGGTACGAAGTGCTCCATTTCGATTGAGATCGAAGCGGAGCATGTTTCAATCCGCAGCAAGAGCAAGGGTGGCAGCGTGTCTAAATTCATCGGGACCGATGGGCGATTGCACAAAGGCGCCCATGATTTGGTTTGTCTTCGCCGAATCCCGGTACGCCGCTTTTTTATTTCGGGTCGGTGATGGCAGCGGTAAGTTCCTCGAGCTGGGCACGGGTGTCCGGGTCGTTCTGCTTTAGGTCTCCGATCTTCGAGCAGGCGTGCAGGACGGTTGTATGGTCCCTTCCGCCGAGGTGCCCTCCGATCTCCTCGAGGCTGTGCCTGGTCAGGTTCCTTGCCAGGAACATGCAGACCTGCCGCGGCAGCGTGATCGACTGGCTTCGCCTCTTACTCTGCAAGTCGGCTAATCGCACGTCGAAATACTCCGTAACCGCATCGATGATCGCGGTAATGCTGATTTGTTTTTTTCCGGCGATCTCGTTATGGCCTAATGCCTGCTGGGCGAGTTCGAGCGTGATCGGCTCGTCGCAGGCCTGCGCGGTGGCGTAGATGATAGTAAGAGCCCCTTCCATCTCGCGGATGTTGGCCTTTACCTTGTGGGCTACATACTCGGCGATATCCTCCGAGATCGAAAGTCCCCGCAGGTGGGCCTTTTTCTGCACGATAGCGATCCTCGTCTCGTAGCTGGGTGCGTCGAGGCGGGTGACCAGGCCCCACTTGAATCTGCTGATGAGCCGGTCTTCGAGCGATGGCAGTTGCCCCGGCGGGCAATCGGCTGTCAGGACGATCTGCTTGTGGTTGTTGTAGAGGGCGTTAAACGTGTGGAAAAATTCTTCCTGGCTCTGCTCCCGTTCGCGGAGGAACTGGACATCGTCAATGACGAGGATGTCGACGTTGCGAAACTGGCTCTGGAATCGGGCCAGGCTGCCCTTTTCGATGGCACGGACAAAACTGTTTACGAATTCTTCGCAGCTTAGAAACTCAAACTCGGCGGCCGGCAGGGTCTTTTTCGCCTCATGGCAGATCGCGTGGAGAAGATGCGTCTTGCCCAGCCCGACATTTCCGTACAGAAACAGCGGGTTGTAGGTGGTCCCAAGAGCGTTGCTTACCGCGACGCAGCTTGCATGGGCGAGCCGATTGCACGGGCCGACCACGAAACTTTCAAAAGTATAATCCGGGTGCAGCCGGGTTTTTTTCCCCGCAGTCTCACTTAATTGTTTCGGCGCCGGCTCGCCGGATAATACGCTGAACTTTATACTGACAAGATGGCCGGTCGCATTCTGTGCCGCCTTGGTGAAACCGACCAGGCAGTTATCGTAGAGAAACTGCGCCTTGGCCTCGTCCTGGCAGGCGATTTCCAGCAGACCGCCGCTGAACTGCACGGCCATAAGATCCTCGAACCAGCTCCGGGTATTGACCGGATCCTGTGACTTGAATCGATCGAGAATATTATCCAGAACTTCTGTTGTATCCTGCGATGCCAAAACGATATTCCTTTTGTTTTCGGTTGCCTGATATGCAGGCGTCCAAACAGGGACGATACCCGCAGAAGATCGAGAAAAATTAGCTATCTTTATAGTTTCCCGGCTGGACGCCGCTGGGCGAGCCGGTTCTGAATTGCCTTCCGTAGCGTACAACTCAAAGGAATGTAACGGCGGAGATAGGGTTTGTCAAAGAAAATTGCAGGCGATAAATCAAAAAAAATCGGCGATTTTCATAACATCAGTACAGAGCGAAAATTATCGGCGCTTGAAATTGTCCTGATAATTTGCGAAAATACCGTCGTAGCGACTTTTGGCTTTTTCTGGTGGAGCAGACATGGGTATTTTTACCAAAACGGTACAGTATCTTAAAGAACATCTGGGCAGGACCCGGAACCGGATAACCTCCAGCCTCTCGGCGGTCCTGACGCTGGGCAGAAAGATCGACGACAACCTCCTCGACGAGCTGGAAGAGACACTTATCAGCGACGATATCGGCGTGGAAACTACGGATAAGCTGATTTCCGATCTCCGGGAGGCCTATCGAGCCCGGCAGATCGCCACTACCGACGATATTATCCCGTTTTTGAAGGAGCACATGAAGGGCTACTGGCCTGAGCAGCACCGCCAGTTGACCATCGCCGAGTCCGGCCCGACGGTCATCCTGGTTGCAGGGATAAACGGTTCCGGAAAGACCACAAGTATCGCAAAACTGGCCTATGTGCTTAGCCGAAACGGCGAAAAGGTGATAGTTGCGGCGTGCGACACGTTCCGCGCAGCAGCTGTAGAGCAACTGACTATCTGGGCCGAGCGGATCGGGGTCGAGATCGTCAAGCACAAATCCGGCGCCGACCCGGCTGCGGTGGCCTTTGACGCCTGCCAGGCAGCGGTCGCACGGAATGCAGACTACTTGATAATGGACACTGCCGGAAGACTCCACACCCAAAAGCACCTGATGAGCGAGCTGACAAAGATCCGAACGGTCACCGCAAGGCAGATCCCCGGTTCGCCCCACGAGGTTCTACTGGTTGTGGACGCGACGACCGGACAAAATGCCATCGTCCAGGCCAAAATGTTTACCGAAGCCGTAGAGGTAACGGGGATATTCCTGGCAAAACTCGACGGAACCGCCCGCGGCGGGATAGTGATCGCGATCAAAGACATGTTGGACATACCGGTCAAGTTCATCGGTTTAGGCGAAAAACCCGAAGATATCGCCGAATTCGACCCCGCAGAGTTCGTAGAGGCCCTTTTCACCTGACAAATGCCTCTCTTCGAAGGAGAAACATGGCTCATATTAAACGGTTCCTTGCGGTCCTGATAACTACTCTGCTTGCTCAGGGCGTTTGCGGAGAGACAAAGCTGCCGGGCGATGGCGACCAGCGACTTGTCGAACTGGAGATGGATTGTGATTTTTCCGCCCCGAAGGGTGTCGATAAGGTAAAGTTTATAATCGTTCTTCCGCGGACTATCGCTAATACCCAGCGGATACTGGATATCGACTACTCGGTCAGGCCCTCCCGAATCTTCAGCGCCGCCGGCAATACATACGCGGAGTTCCTCTTCACCGACCCAGCCCCACATTTCGCCGTCAATATCACTGTCAGGGCACAACTGCTTCGTAATGGCCTCTCGACGGCCATGCGAAGCAGAACCGCCAACCCGTCAACTGGCTCCAACAGCGGGCAATTCACGGGGAAGGAAAAATATCTGGAGAAGGACCTGCCCGAGGTTCAGTGGATCGCACAGGGTATAACGGGCCCGGACGACGTCCAGACCGTCAAGGCTATTTACGATTACTTAGCCGGGAATATGGAGTATGGGATATACACGAAACAGCATCTGGGGCTGGCGAAGTTCATCGAGTACAAGACCGGCGACTGTTCGGAATATGCCGATCTGTTCGTTACCCTCTGCCGGGCAAAGGCAATACCCGCCCGGGTCATTACCGGCTTCTTGGCCGAATTCGACGAGACTCCACGTCACACATGGGCCGAGATTTATCTCAGTCAATACGGCTGGGTGCCCTTTGACCCGACGCTGGCGGCGGCGAAGGATCGGCTGCTCCGGGAGATGCGTTTTTACAACCTAAAGCCCAAGTACATTTATTTTTCGCACATTCGAAACGACGCCGTTATTGGCAACAGCCATTACTGTGCATGGTGGACGTGGGGTGGCGAAGTTACTGTTAAAGATACGGTCCAGATCAGGCCCTTGCCGTTAGCTGGGCAATCAGGACAGAGCAAGTCGGCATCAAAGCCGGCAGCAAAACCATCGCCAGGCTCGACCTACGGGCAGGTCCAGGCTATAGCTTACGGCAAAGGAAGAGCATCCGCCGTTATCGAAGGCAGGATACGTTATGAGCAGGACTCGATACGCGGTGTAAAGATCGTCAGGATAGACCGGGAAAGCGTCCGGTTTGAAAAAGACGGAAAATACTGGACACAGGCGGTAGGCGAACAGCCGGGACCAGGGTGGAAATAGCTGCACCTGAGCGAACCCAACGGCCAAAAGCGATCCCAACTGCCGAGAAGCCGCTACAACTGCCAAAAAACGCCCGCAAAACCACCGAAAAACATCCCTCTCCTTCCCCGAACAGCCATCAAAAAGAACCGCTTTACACCCTCCTCACGAAAAAATCCACTTGCACGCCGATTTGCGTCCGATAAAACCCCTGCGTGTTTGAGCAAAAGCATCTCTGCAAGGAAAAATCCATTATATTTAACATTAGCTTGATATTTCGCTTATTTTCTCTTGACATTTAGAGCGAGATCGGTTATAATCGTGTTTCGTACTTGGGGATGGTCATAAATGTATGGGGGTAAAGATATGTCGTTCGGTATGGGTAAAATGCGGTGTTTCAG
>DAOVVQ010000267.1 GCA_030637065.1 Planctomycetota bacterium | reverse complement strand
GGACATGATGAGGGTAGGCAGAGAGTGCGTCGGGAGACTGTATCAGGCGATGGGTATACCCATGAGCCTCGAGTTGAGCAAGGCCAAGGACAGCTGCCGCGGCGTTGCGATCGATACCGTGACGATTATTCTGGACATACCGGACGATGAACCCGGCGCCGAGATGGTAAAGGCCATGTACGGTGACCTCATTTTGTTGAAAATGGCACTCGTCGATAATCTCCTGCTGGTGGTCATGGGGCAAGAGGCACAGGACGATATCGTCTCCCTGATCGACAAGGTCAAGGCCGGCCCAACCGCTATCGGCGGAGATCTGAAAGTCGCCATGGCAACCGTTACCGACGCGGACAATGCCGACTACATAGTTTCGATCAATGTAATCCGCCTCGTCTCCGGCCTCAGCGGTATGTTAGAGACGATGCCGATGTTTGGGCAAATGGCATCCGCGTTCCTGGGCAATATGAATGTGCCGACCGAAAGCTGTCTCGCCTCGTCGACAACCGTTGACCGCGGCAAGGCGAATATTCAGCTTGCGATCCCAAAGCAGCACGTAATGGAGATCATGGCCGCTGTAATGCAGGTCCAACAGCAGATGCAGCAACAGCAAACCACACCATCAGACGAACCAGGCCCCAACTTCTAACCGGGCCGCCAACAGCCGACACAAACGAATCATCCCCCGGCAGGGGGGCAGGGGGGTAACGTAGGGTGCGATTCTTCGCACCACCAAAAACTAACGACTAAACAAAGCCACAGAGTTCACAGAGTTTTCCTAATTCTATAATTCTATTCTTCTCTAATTCCTGTTTTTCTCTGCGGGCTCTGTGTCCTCTGTGGCTATTATTTTTATTTTGAATTTTTAATCGCAGATCACGCTGATTACATTGATTTTTGGGATTTCAGGGCTGCGACAGTCTGGCTTTTTGAGTTGAATCTGTGAAATCCGCGTAATCAGTGATTTTATTTTGTTTTGGTAATTGGCATTTTGGACTTGTTTAGGATTTAGATATTAGGGTTTTTAGTGCTACCCTTCAATCTGTGCTACCTCGGATCCGGCACCGGGTGCAGGGCGATCAATCTTGGTTTGTCGTCGGGCGAAAAAACGTTGCTGCGGTCAAATATCGCGATCATACGTTTCTGCGGACCCTCTTCCCCCAGCCGAACGAGGATATAGGCGGTGAATACATCGCTGCGAACGGTAAAGATATTAGCCACACGCGACATGATCCAGTCCCGCTCCTCGAAGTCTTTGTACATTTCCGGATCGCCGACATTGTCGGCGGCATCTGTTTCAAGCTGGTCAAAACCGGGAACGTTAAGAAGATCACCGATACTCTGAAAAGGCCCGGAAGGACTGACGCGATAGGCCACAATATTAGCAGCCAGCGTATCTGCATCAGGCAACCAGTTTGGGTCTGGCGGTATAGCCGCACGAATAACCTCTTTTGTTGCGGTATTGATATTGATCCGTCCGGGCAGATTGCCTTGAGGTCGATTCAAAAAACAGATATATCCGAACAGGTCCCCCTGTGCTTTAAGATCAAAGCGAATCTCGCCTTCATTGCCGTTAGCCGAAGCTATTTGAGTTGTAATTGGAGTGCTATTCGGGTCGGGCATATTGCCTGCAAACAACACCTTCTTGAAATCGGCCAGCAGGGCGAAACCTTTATTATCATCAGCAACCGGCAGTTGGAAACCGGTCTCCGGGGTGCTTACGCCATTTTCAGCATTCAACGTGGGGTTGGTGTCGTTTACGTAAGAACCAGCATTAGTAAATCCCCAGTTGTTGTCATCCCTTTTACTTGTATAATACTCTTTATCGCCGCTGGTCAGCAGATATTCGCTCTGCGCCACCTCTGTCCGGTCGACGGTTAAAAAACCGCCGGTCGCCGGATCCGGCCTTTGCAGTTCTACGACATCGTCAGAGTCGATCGGAACGTCCAGACCGAATTCTGTAAGCGGTATATCCTCAACCCACCGTCCATAACCGGCAGGCGCAGGTGACGAGGCCCCAACGATAGAAGTTCCAGCAGCGAAGTTGTGAATACCTGTGTTAGTCTTGATCCGCCAACCTGTCAGATCAATATCTGGAGCGGTGTAGGGATTGCACAATTCAACGGAAAAACTTATCACGCCTCCGGGAATGCCGTTGTCATAATCGCAGTAAAGCTCCGAAATAAACGGTTGACGCTCATAGCCGTAGACGGTTTCAGCGGGATCGCCTACACCGAGCCCGAAATCATAACTGTCTCCCGGCGGAACGTCAATATCGATTTCGTTACCGGCACCGAGGATTGAGCTGCTTATCTCCAAAACCAACTCCCTGATCACAGTTCTGTCGATAAAAGTGGGATTCTGGTTTGTTTGCGAGCCGTATATCGCTCCAAAGAACGGTCCTTCCGCGGTGGGAACGGTATCGTCAGAAAAATCGATCATGTTCGCGACAACCTGGACGGCTCTTCTGGCGGCCTGTTTGTAATTCTCGGTCGGGTAATGCTCTATGAAAAAGGCACGAAACGCATAGATCAGGTGCAGTATGTTTTTCCTGCTTTCGAGCGTGTTAGAACTCATGTCTTTTGTGATATCAATCGGGAAGCCAACCGGCGGCATAAAAACTTCTCGGTCAGGCAAAGTGCCGATTAACGGATACTTGCCCGAACGTATGTTCCGGTCAAAACTGTAAAAAGTACACACATGACGACGATCATATTTGTATGCATCAAGGGGGTCAACTGCACCACTGGTATCATCAAAATTTCGATGATCCATTCGCCATTTCCATAGCGGAAACAACGCATTGATGTTGTTACTCCGCGGTACTTCCAGTGCTCCATATATGCCACCGCCGGCATCTAACGTCAGGTTTAGCACGCCGGGGTAGCCTGGCCTGTCCCTTCGCTCGAATCTCGCTTCGGTCAGGCTGGTCAGCAGATAGCGGTTGCGGATTTCCAACTCATCGCCAATGTCAAACAGCACATACCTCAGGCTGCAAGGGTCTTCGATATTCATTATTACATTGTTATGATATCTGGCTATGGAATCAAACGGCGGCCCGGATGGGGTTCTGGCGAATCGGAGATTGTCGGGAGTTAACCGGTCGTTGCCTCGGAGGAATCTTTCGTAGTCAACAGCGGAAAGATATCTGCCCTCACTGTTTGACTTGATACGATGGGCGGTATTCAGATTCAGCATCGCGCAGTTGTCGATAATCCTGACAGCCGCAAAGATACTCTCGCCTTTACTGCCGTTGATACCGAACAGCCTTACCCATCTGCTGTCGGCTATCCCATCGCCGTCGGCATCGGCGCGCCCGCCGCCGGGTGACGTGCTCTGGTCGGTCCAGGGCAGGAGGGCGCCTTCAGCAACGACCCTCTTGACAGGGTCATCAGGACCGATGACCTTCGCAAAAACGTCAAAGGCACTTACCAGAAACCGAGTCGAAGTCGGGGTGCCATCCCACTGGGCAGGGTCGCCGACATCGTCAGGTTCATAGAACAACTGCCCCATCGGCAGACCGAAATTGCCGTAAAGCTCCGTTATATGCGGCCATTGATATGTGTCATCGGTTGCAATCATTGGCGTGCCGCCATCGTCCGTCAAAGAAGGCTCCAGCGATGCCAGCCAGCTATCGGCGCTTCCTGCAAAATCGTAAGCCTCATTGCTCGTCCACCACCCCTTATCATCCGCCAGGCCCGCCAGACGATCCGAGCCGAACAGGTCGTCGACCAGCACCGTCTCGATGCGATTGACGACCGTCTGGACGCCGTCATCGAGATTGCGGTCCGCTGCAACAGCCAGAGTTGCCATCGCGTCGATCCGGGCCATCATGACAAAGACGATACCGATAATACTCAACAGCACCGTAAGCACAACGACAAGAATAAGCGCAGAACCGCTGCGACGACCAAAACGCCGCCCGCCATGCACACCAGATTCCATCTGCATTCGTACCATCGTCAGTCCAGATAAACAATATGCGTAAACGTCTTGCCGTCCTTGAAAATACCACGCGAATCGTACAGCTTAAAAGTAAACTTAAGAGCACGACCCAAGCCGGGAATATCATTGAAATTCGCCTCAGTCACCATCGTCGGGTCGTATTGCAATTCCAGATCGCTGTCAATATTGCCTCCCAGTCCATGCAGCTTGCCCGGATAGATAATACCGGGCAAGAAGTTCCCGGCACTGATACCCGCTCCTGCAACGACAAAATCCGAATCAGTGTAGACACCATCGCCATCGGGATCCGCCTGGGGAACCCATCGCTGCAGGACATCGCTCCAGCCCTGAACCGAAAACTCGCCCACGCCCTGGCAAAACAGCATGTGTACCGTATCGGGATCAGCCGGATCGACCGTAGCCCCGCGCGGATCGGGAGGCGGGGTGGGGCTGTCGCTACGGTCTACTATGATGCCAGTGGCGATCGTCAAAATCTTATCTTTGTCCGGGTCCGCTATGTCCTTCCACCCCTGCAGAGTCATATAACTCTTATCGAACTCATTAGTGAAATTGTGGGCCCTGAATCCGACCTCGTCAAACGCCGCCGGTGCAGGATACACGACCGGCAAATCGGCAAAATCCGCGTCAGCCGTCATTATATGCTGGGTCCTCGACAGGATTCGCTGCCGCCGCCGCTTTTGCCGCTCATCCGGTGTAAGCCCGCTTAGCTCCGCGGCCTTTTTCCCGTCGGGAAAGTTTGCGATCGCGTAGCAAATCCTGGCAACGTTTCCATGCACTAACTTAGTTGCCGACCCCAGCGTCTGCTGTGGGCGGTAGGTCTGGAAATCACCGTCGGCAAAGAACAGTATCCTGTCAAGCCTTTCGTATTCGTACACAACATAATCATAGTCAAGATCTACACCCGGTATCCAGACGACGAAGATTTCCCCGTCTTTTCTAAGCCCCCTGAAGTCCGCGTTGAGCTGCGACCGGATAGCCGCTAATTTGCGAGATATCTCCGCTGTGGCGCTTGCCGTCCGCTGGGCCTTGACAGCCGTGCTGAAGATCACTCCGGACCCCGCTATCATCGCGGCAAGCAGCCCCATCGCCACCAATAATTCAACTATTGTAAACGCTCTCTTCATAGCAACTCTTAACGATTCGCACCTAAAAATCCAGATCCCTCTGATATATCTCAACGCAAGGATATCGACCGCCGACTACGGGCGGGTCCGATGATTTCTGATATTTCACCGCCGGCGGGATCACCCAGCACGATGATTTAACAGTGGGAATAAATGCAAACACCTTGTCCTTAAGAACTATCGTTAGCCGGTCAACCTCGACACGCAAAACAACCATC
>DAOVVQ010000016.1 GCA_030637065.1 Planctomycetota bacterium | reverse complement strand
GTCCTTGCTCGCGTCGAGGGTTCTGTCGCGGCGGATGGCCAGATCCCAATTGCCGCCCTCGGCCGCGCGCTTCATGGCGGCGTAGACGTCGCTGAAGGGGTATCCCCGTTTCCTGGCGAGGGCCTGCGTCATGGCCCAGTACTGCTCGGCGCGCTTGTTGGCCCGGCCCATGTACTTCGGGTTGAACCACATGCCCGACTCGGGAACGATTGCCACGCCGGGATAGTCGGCGAGGAGCACGTCGTAGAACTGCTCCTGCCACTGGTGATAGATGCTGCCTTTGGTGACCAGGTCGCCGGAGTGTACGACGAAGGCGGGTTTTGCCTTTATTATCTGCTCGACGATCTTGCGGAAGTTTTCGGGGTTTGTCCGGCTGTCGCCGAGCACGACGAATCGAAACCGCGTGGTATCACGAGGGACGGTCTGGAACTGGTGCCGTTTGCTCTTGGCACTGCCGGCGGCGATCTGATATTCGTAAGTCGTCCCAGCCGAAAGACCGTCTAACCATAATTTGTGGATGTAGACGGTCTGGGTCTGTTCGGAGCCCTCCGGTGCGAACTCGACGGCGATGGGGTTGGTGCTGGCGCTGGCCTTAAAGCTGTACGGGCCGGTGCAGGTAACGCGGCTAGGGCCTGGTGTGTCGGTCTCCCACATAAGAGCCATCCGCTGCTGCTCGACCCTCAGCAGGACAGGGCCCTTGGTTATAGCCGAAAACGCCGGGGTTGTGGCGGCAAGAAGGACGATAAGAAGCATGATCGCCGAAAGCGACGAGCGGGTGTTGGCCTTTAGGCCGGTTAATCCTCTGTTTAGCACGCTTTCTCCTTTGATATTGTTTCGATTATGTTCGATATTCGCGTAGGTCAGTTATTCGCCGATGATCTTGACGAGGACCCTTTTTTTCCTTTTTCCGTCGAATTCTCCATAAAATATCCGCTCCCAGGGCCCGAAATCCAGCTCGCCGCCGGTAACAGCGACAGTAACCTCTCTGCCCATAATGGTGCGCTTCAGGTGCGCGTCGGCGTTGTCTTCGTATCCGTTATGTCGATACCGGGAGTAGGGTTTTTCGGGCGCAAGCCCTTCGAGCCAGACCTCAAAATCGTGGTGCAAGCCGGATTCGTCGTCGTTGATAAAAACGCTGGCGGTAATGTGCATGGCGTTGCACAACAAAAGCCCCTCGGTAATGCCGCTTTCCGCGAGACACTGCTCGACCTGAGGGGTAATATTGATAAGCTGACGCCTCTGCGGAGCCTGAAACCAGAGCTCTTTTCGATAGCTTTTCATGTTCCTATCCTTTCTGCCGGTACAAAAAAGGCCCCCGGCCAGCCTCAAAGCAGCATTTTAGCGCAAATCAGGCAAATTTGGAAGTGGAAAAAACCCTCGACGTAGTGGAAAGGGTACTCTAAGACGCGGCATGAATCCTACGCCCTATTCGCAGCAAGGGTGGCAGCGTGTTTGGCGGAGCCAAACCGATGGTGGGCGGAATTGTGGATACGCCCATCGGTTTGCTGCGCAAACGCGCTGCCACCCGGCGCAGGGATTTGTGACAACTTGGTGCTTCGCTCGGTCGGGATGACGGGCGAGATGGTTTTGTGGTTTTGGGTGCTCGGTTCTTAGTATTTTCGAAAGAATCTTCTTATTCTGTATTTGTATGTTGCGATTGCAGCGGTCAGGTTTTGGTATAGTGCGGTTCTTCGTATTCGTCTTGAGATCGATGTTTTTAGTTTTGCCCGGCGGATCTGTTTTGCCAACCGTGCGATCTCCGCGTTTTGCGGGTGGGCCAGGGCGGCTGAGTCGATCGTTTTTGCGGCGGAGGTTATCAGTCCGGTGCTCTGGTATAGTTGAGCGATATTGACGAGTATGTCGGGGTCGTTTTCTTTGATGCTCAGGGCGTGCTGGAAGAATTGCAGTGCCCCGTCGAACTCGTTTCTTTTGGCGAGTGTGCTGCCGAGGCAGCAGAATGCGTCGGCGTTTTCGCGGTCCTCGTCGACTATCCTCAGGAAGCAGTCGGTGGCGAAGTCGATCTCGTCGATATCCAGGAACATCAGGCCCATCGACATGAGCACGTCGCCGTCATCGACGTCGAGGGCGTATTCCTGTCTCAAATATTTGCGGACCTTGTCCTTGTCGCCGGTGAGCAGTGCGATCCGGGCGAGTCGAAATCTCGGTCCGGGCAGTTTCGGGTCGGTCCTTTCGGCCTGGTGGTAAAGCTCCATCGCCTTTGCGTAGTCGTTTTCGCTAAAGGCCATTTCGCCTAAGTAAAACAGTGCCGGTCCGAAACCGGGCTCGAGTTCGAGTATTCGGTTGAATTTCTCTTTGGCGGCGCCCTTCTGGTCTCTTTTCAGGAGGAATATGCCGAAGTCGAGTATCACGTCGATATCGCCGGGGTTGTTTCGCAGTTCCTGCAGGAAGTGCAGCCGTGCCAATTGCAGATTTCCGTTGGCCCAGTGTGCCTGTGCGATGCGGTAGTTGATCTGCGGGTGTGTCGGCTCCAGAATAGCGGTTCGCTCCCAGCACCATATCGCCTTGTCGTACTGCTGACGGGTGAAGAGCGAGTTTCCGATGTTGTAGAAGCATATTGGGCAGTCGGGGTTTATCTGCTGGGCCATGTAGAACATTTCCTCGGCCTTGTCGTGTTCGTCCATCTCGGTGTACGCGATGATCCGGTTGCAGTAGCCCGGCTCGAAATCCGGCTGGAGCTGCTGGATGGTCTCGAATGTCTCCAATGCCAGGTCGTATCTTCCGGTGCGTGTATAGTCGACGGCGAGCGAGTTTAGTATCTCCGGGTCATCGGAATTGAGCGCGAGGGCCTTTTCGTAGGAGTCGATGGCGTCCTCGTATCTTTCGAGAGCGTCGAGCGTCAACCCGGCGTTGAAATGCCATGCACTGTTGCTGGGGTTAAGCTCGATCGCCTCATGGAGCTGCAAGAGCGCCATGTGCATTCGCCCCTCTTCGTACAGTTCGTAAGCCTCGTATGCCTTTTGCTCGGCCTGGTCCCACGAGCCGTTATCCATCGCGTCAAACATTATATTCCCTCGTAAATAGCTACAATTTCGTATTTCAGGCATTTTTGCCTCGCCTCAGCCGGTTCTCATAATACAGACCGCGGACCTCAGCCGGTGTTACTATCGGCATTAGAAACGGCGGTCTTAGCCTGATTTTGCGTTCTGGCGGTGTTTTTAGGGGCGGACGAAGGGATTTTGTTGGCAATTTGCGGCGTAAGGCCTTAGAATCACAGGGGTTAAAAGATCGCCGGGCCGTCAGATCCTGGCTGGGCCGCGTTTTTTTTGCGGTATTTTTTGCCGTGAGGTCTTATAATGTCCGGCGGATATTGCCGACAGATACGGTCGGTGTAAGCTAAACTGAATCTCAGGTTTGTGGAGCAGGAAGTTATGATTAAGGAAATAAAAGGACAACTTTCAGCGGGTAAGGCGAATTACGCGATCGTGGTCAGCCGTTTCAATGAATTCGTGACGGGCAAGCTTTTGAGCGGTGCGGTGGATTCTCTTCAGCGCCACGGCGCAACGGACGAACAGTTGACGATCGTCTGGGTGCCGGGGACCATCGAGATCACCGTGGCAGCCAAGAGGCTCGCCGGCAGCGGCAAGTTCAATGCGGTTATCTGTCTTGGTGCGGTGATCCGCGGCCAGACGAGCCATTACGAGCATGTTTGCCAGCAGATAACGCGCGGTTTGGGCCAGATCAACTATGACACCGGCGTTCCTGCGATCTTTGGCGTGCTGACGTGCGATACGATCGAGCAGGCGATAGAGCGGGCTGGGACGAAGCTGGGTAACGCCGGCGCCAGTGCAGCACTCTCGGCTATGGAAATGGCGGATCTGTTGGGCCAGATTTAGTCGCGCGGAAGCGGAAAAGGCCTTGATGCCGATGTGCGGCAGCCGGGCCGATGACAGTTAGCCTGCCAGCCGGGTATAACGGCGGCGATAAAGGCGATGACTCTTTTAAAAATTCAGGACTGGTATCGTGGACAAAAGGACCAGGGCAAGGGAACTTGCGATGCAGGCACTCTATCAGCTTGATGTGCAGCGTGATGACTACCTGGCTGGGGCTGAGGCGTTCTTGAAGGAAAACAGCGCCGACGATGAGGTTTTTGCTCTCGCCCGGCAATGGACCAGGGGTGCGTGGGAAAAAATCGAGTCGTGCGACGAGTTGATAAAGGAAGCGGCGGTCAAGTGGGAGCTGTCGCGGCTTAGCAGTGTTGACCGCAGCATTTTGCGGTTGTGTGCTTACCAGTTGCGATATTGCAGGGATATCCCGGAGAAGGTTGTGATCAACGAGGCGATCGAGATTGCCAAGCGTTACAGCGGTGAGCAGTCGCCGCGTTTCGTCAACGGTGTTCTCGATGCGATCCTCAGAAAGCTGAAATCCAATAGGCAGTCGGAGTAAGCGGTGCGAACGATAGCGGTGCTCAATCAAAAAGGTGGGGTCGGCAAGACGACTACGGTCGTCAATACCGCGGCGGCTCTTGCGCGAAAGGGCATGAAGGTCCTCGTTGTCGACCTCGATCCACAGGCCCATCTTACGATCCACCTGGGTGTCGAGAGTCAGGCGGGCGGCTGGGGTTCGTATGGGGTTTTGACCAGGTCGGCGGAGCTTGGCGAATCTTTGGTGAGCGTTCGCGACAATCTGTGGCTTCTGGGCGCCAATACCGATCTTGTCGGCGCAGAGAGCGAGCTGGTCAGCGTCGTCGGGCGTGAAACGATCCTTCGCGAGGCGATCGAGCCGGTGAAGGACGATTACGATTATCTGATAATCGACTGCCCGCCTTCTTTGGGACTCTTGACGTTGAACGCCTTAGCGGCGGTAGAGGAGGTCTTTATACCGATTCAGCCGCATTTTCTGGCGTTGCAGGGTTTTGGCAAACTGCTCGAGACCGTTATGCTGGTTAGCCGCAGGATCAATCCGCGACTTAAGGTCGCCGGCATCGTGCTGTGCATGTATGATACGCGTGTGACGCTGTCGTCGGAGGTCCGGGCGGATATCGACAATTTCCTGGCGAAGGCAAAGGGTACGGATTGTCCGTGGTCGGATGCCTGTATCGTTCCGGTCCATATCCGCCGCAATATCAAGCTCGCCGAGGCCCCCAGCTACGGCAAGACGATCTTCGAGTACGAGCCGAATTGTCACGGAGCGAGCGATTATGAAGGCGTGGCGAGTTTTCTATTCGGCCAAAAGAGCGACCCGCAGCCGGATAAACAAGAGCAGGTCGCCGAAGCAAGCGGTGAAAGCAGCGCATAAAAAAAGAAAAGACCGCCCCCTGACCGCATAAAAAAAGACTGCCCATGGATGAACTTAAGGCAGCCCTTTTTGGAAATTGTCATTTCCTTAAGCAAGCTTTACTTTACTTACTTGCACCGATTATCCGTAGAAAAAAAGAATTGTCAATATTTTTTTTTGCTTTATTGAAAAAATATTGACAATTTTCCAGAGGATATCCTGCCGTATTGTCATAGCGGGTGCATTACAGTTTTCAGGTACGGTTAGTTGTTGATGGATGGTTCCGGTGTGCCGGGATTTGCGAAGCAAACCGATGGGCGAACGCACACTGGCGCCGGCCATCGGTTTGCCGCGTCAAACACGCCGCTGCCCTTGTTTTAGAAGGCGTACTTCAGGCTGAGCATGGTGTATAGTATGTCTTTGTGTTTGGAAATATTATCGTCGAGCGTTATCTGATAGTAGAGTCCGGGCACAAATGACAGGTTTTCTTTTATCGGGAATTTGGTCGACACGCCGGTGGTGAAGTATCCCCAATCGTGTACTTTATTGCCCAGACCGTCGCAATAGCCAAGGTCCGTGGTGAAGTGCAGCGGCTTTTCGAGTTCGGGAACGATCATGTCATAGCTGAGCAGGAATCGATGGACCCATCCGGTAACATTGCTGTTGGCATAATCGCTTCCGCCCGGGTACTCGTAGTGGGCTATGTAGCTCGGCGTAACATTCCACGGCAGGATATCGGGCCATGAAAAGGCGAATATCCACTCGAAGGCCGTGCCAGCCTTGGTTCGGTCCAGCCCGGGATAGTACTCGTACCCGACGCTCACATTGTAATTCGTGGCGTATGACTCGCCATCGAAAAAGCTGCCCTTGTAGTACGGCCTGAAGTCGAATCTCTGCTTGTCGACGAAGCCGCTGGACGTGGAGTTTCGCCAGGTCGTTTTCAGGCCGAACCCCGTGCCGTAAAAGTCAATGTCGACGGTCTCGAAGGTACCGCCCTTTGAGCCGTAGGCCTCGACACCCTTGCTGAGCCACTTGCTGGCGTAAGTCATATCCAGCGTGACACCCAGATCCTTTTCTTCGGCGCCCTGGACGTTAGCGAAGCCGCCAAGCACTATTAGCACGATCGGTAATAACATCTTCTTCACAGCAACTACTCCTTAAAAAATAATCGGTCTTTTTACAGGTGAAAACAGATGACAGGGGCACCTTAACGTTGATCGGAGATTGTTAAGAGCCCAGCCAGAGGAAGTTTACCGGGCTTTGCAGCGGCCTTCAAGCGCAGGAAATGAAGATTCATGGTTGTTTCGCCCGTTTTGTCGGCGAAACGAACACAATCAATCAGGATAAGCACGGTTAAGAACTGCGTAGAAAGCCAATCTGCCTGCTTTCTGGTTTGCCCGGCCTGTTCTTACTTCGGGGCTCTATTTTCTGGTCCGGGCGGTTTCTGCGTCTACTTTGCTCAGGAAGGATGTCATCTGGTCGTGCAGGTCGCGGGTTTTTGCGGGCATTTTTTCGGACAAGTCGTTTTCTTCGCCGATATCCTTTGACAGGTCAAAGAGTTCAAGCCGGTCATCATCCCATGTCTTTACCAGCTTAAAAGGGTCCAAGATCATTGCGGTTTGGGGGCTTCGGTCGACGGCGTGGTGGAAGATCATGAAGGGCTTGTTTCGCTTGACGGTGCCTTTGCCTGCATTTGAGATGACGTTTCTCAGACTGCCGCCATCGAGAGCCATAGGCAGCGGCTGATCGTACCCAGCCAGGTCTGCCAGCGTCGGCAGGATGTCCAGACCGCTGACGGGCACGTCGCTCACAGCCGCGGGCTTTACGCCGGGTCCGGCTATGACGAAGGGAACGCGGATGCCGCCTTCGTACATCGTCCCTTTGCCCTGGCGGAGCGGGTCGTTGCGGGGCAATTGTTTGTTCCTCTGTCCCGGTATGTCGTATCTGCCGCCATTGTCGGACATGAAGAAAATATAGGTATTATTCGTCAGGCCAAGGCTCTCGATCTTGTCGATCAGTGTTCCAATGCCGTTGTCCAGGTCGCTTGTCATCGCGGCGAATTCGGGCAGGGTGTGCTTTTTGCCCGGCTGGAAGTTGGAGCACTCGTCGAGCGAGGCCTGGCTGTAGAATATGGCAAGGTGGACGGCGTAATGCGAGACCTGCAGGTAGAAGGGCTTGTTTCTTCGGGCCTGGGTCTCGATGAAATCGCACGCCCGTTTCGTAACGCTGTAAACGAGCTTGGGGTCGTCTACGGGCTCCATTCCTCCGGAGCTTTTTCCGCCGCCGGTCTGGTTGCTGGTATATCCATCGCTGACGTCGTAGCCCATATCTTCCGGTGCAGGCTCATCGGTCCTGAAGTCCCACTTCCCGAAATGAGCGGTTACGTATTCGGGATCGGCCTGTTTCAGCATTCGCGGGATGGTCAGTTGTTTGCGGTAATCTTTGGGCCAGTTCTCGCGGTCCCTCTGATAGATGTGGCGGGCCGGTGTCTGGCCGATGAGCAGACTCCGACGCGTAGGGCAGCAAAAGGGCGCCGGCGAATAGCCGCGGCTGAAGCGCATACCCATCTGCGCAAGCCGGTCGATACCCGGCGTTTGATAATAGTCGCTCTTTGAGCGCAAATCGTCCGGCTTCATCAGCGTAGACGTACCAACCCAACTCTGGTCGTCGGTTAAGATGACAACAAAATTAGGCGACTGAGGCGCGGACTTCTTTTTCCGGGCAGCCAGAACGTGTGCCGTCGAAAAAACAGATGAAACGATAATCGCCAGGCAGATAAGTTTCTTCATGTTTCCTTGCCTTTCCTTTGCAATTATGACAGCATGGGTAACAAGTTACCCATCCTACGGATTATTGCTGGACTCTGTTGAATCTGGTTTTGTTTACTTTTAGCGTTCTTACCTTTATTCCTTCGTCGAAGTGGAGCGTTTTGAGGGTTATGGTCCCGTATTTTCCCTCGTTTTTTACGATCCGCACCATTTCATCGAGGTTGTTTACTCTTTTTCCGTTTACCTCGAGTATTACGCATTCGGCTGGTACGTTTGCCCTTCCGGCTGCGGAGTCTTTGACGACGTTTTTTATTAGCACGCCGTCGTTATTATCCAGTTCCATGTCCCTTACCTTGGGCGATTCGTTTCCAAAGTTGACCAGTGTCCGCAGCGTCATTCCGACATAAGTCAGCAGCGGCGCATCCTTTTTGGCCGGGTCTTTGGTCTTGCCGGCTGTTGGGCCGTGGGTTTCTTTGACGAGGTGTAAGGGGTCGAAGTTATCGAAACCCTCCCACCTCTTTGCCTGGGCCTTTAGTTTCGGTGTCTGTACACCGAAGCTGTCGAGACCGAATTCCTTAAAGCCGAGCCCGAAGGCGGGCGAATCGCTCTTTAGTTTGAAGTTGCCGCTCTTTAGATCGACGAATTTGGCGTCTGCGTAGAGGCTGTGAGCGTCATTTTCCGGGTGGCCGGGCCAATTGAACTTTTCAAGCTCCGGTGCCGTGATCAGATTCTTGTCCACGAACGGCGGGATCACCATGCTCGGGCCTTTGGGTGTATACGGATTTGGTCCGATGAGGATGTTGCTGTAGCATTCGTCGGAGTTTTCCAGGTTGCCCGAGTGCGGGCTCAGGGTCGCCGAGATATTGTTGAAGACCTTGCGGTAGAAGCCCTCGCGGATCTTGATGCCGCCCTGGGGGCAGAGATTGTTGTATATCTCGTAGTTGGTCGAGCCGTCGTCGAGGTCGATATCGTAGCCGTAGGCGCACTGGAAGCGGTTGTTGCGGATGATGATAGGCTTTAGGCTGTCCAGCAGGGCGAAGCTCTTGTATTTCTTGATCAGTTCGGGTTCCTCGACACCGTTCTTCCTCCAGTAACGGTCGCGGCCCCATGAATTGTAACAGCCGTGCTCGCGGGAGTCCATCGAGGTGTTGAAGGCCTCGTTATATTCGAGGATGTGCCCTCCCCATGCGTTGTCGTTGATGTTTATCGCCGCGCGGGGGCAGTTGTAGATCGTGTTGTGTCTCAGGAAGATCTGAAAAGCCTTCGATATGAAAACGCCGGCGACCTGTTTTTCAACCGCCCCGATATCGTGCATGAGATTATTTTCGATGACACACTGCGACGGGCAGTTGTTATTCTTGGGCCCAGGCCGGATATCGACCAGCGGGTGTGAGCCGTCGAGCATCTCGTCCGGCAAAAAGCCGAAGGATTCGCTCGTATATGGCTCGCCATTGACCACGGGCAGTTCGCCGCGAAGCCCATCGGGCCAGCCCCAGTAGTGGGCCCACCACGACCGCAGCGTTGACGGCAGGCCCTCTACCGCGATGCAGCTCGCTCCGGTGTATACGAATTTCGAGTCGGCGACCTTTATGCGGCGGTTGTAGCCGTAGATATAGACCGCGTTGCCGCCCGTCCGGTCGAAAAAGCAGTCCGTGATCTGGCAGTCTTCGGCCCCCGAGATGAAGATGGCTCCGCCGCGGTAGATTCGCCAGTCGCCTCCGCTTGGGACGGCGTCCGTCTTCATGTAGGTATAAGCGGTATGTGTTATGCGAAAGCCCTTGATGTTGACGAATTTGACGGCGTTCTTCTCGGCGCCGTCAAAGGTGATCAGATTCTCCTGCGTCACAGCCTCGATCCTGGCCTTTCGCGGGTCCAGACCTGCTGGGGCGATAAGGTGCAGGGTTGCCGTTTTTTTGTCGAGGAACCATTCTCCCGGCGCATCGAGTTCTTCGAGTGCGTTTTCGACGAATCCCTTTTCGCCGATCGGTGCGTACGGGTCTTCTTTTCTGCCGGAGTTCTGATATCCGCCTATCACGTTTTCATCTTCGTTGCATTCGAGAGTATATTCGCCGCTGGGCGATTTTTTCACGATCTGAAAATGCAGCGACCCCCACCCGATGCCGTGATAGCCGTGGACAAACGCCCCAGCCGGATCTTTCATCTGCGCAAGATGCTCTTTAAGCTCCGCAATACTGACCAGACCCGGATTCTCTGTGCGGAAGCCATCGTCCCAGAAACCGTTTTTGGGGTTGGAATTGGGAAAACGTGCGCGGACCATTTTTTTGCCGTTTATAAAAAGCTGGTCGAACTCGATCCCCGCTGGGACCTTTGCCTCGTGGATGCCGCCGCTCGTTTTCCACTTCAGGTCAAGCGCCACCGCCCCGCTCAGGGTGCTTTGAAGCGGCTCTTGGGCGATATAATTGACCGGCGTATTCTTCGTCCCGGAATCACCGGCGGTAAATACGATGGGCCTGGATATGTAATACGTTCCCGGTGCGAAATAGACGTTTACCGGAGCCTTGCCGGCGATGGGTCGGGCTGCGGCCTTTGCCTTTGCAAAGGTGGCAAACGGTCTGGCCTTGGTTCCGGGGTTATCGTTGCTGCCGTCAGGTGCGACGTAAAAGTCGGCTGCGAAGGCTGCGTGTGCGATCGCTGCAACGGCGAGGATGCAATACGATACGGTTTTTCTTGTGGGCACTTCGGACACTCCTTTATTTGGTTAGCTCTTCAATTTCTTGATGATGAAGTCTATACCGCTTTCGTACTTCTTGATTTCGGGGGCGCCGGGGTATTTAAGATAGCTTTCCATTTTCATTTTGTCCATGATCTCCTTGAGCCTGATGCCGAAGCGAGGGTGATGGACCCATTTGCCGGGCGGTGTTGTCTCGGTGACGTCGCTGTCGGGTGCGCCATAGGTCATGAAAACGGGCGGGTCGTCTTTTGTCAGGTGGGTCAGCGGTGAGGCCTCCTTTACCAGGGCCTTTACATGAGGCTTTTCGAGGTCGTCGAGTCCATCGATACCGAACAGCGGCCTCATTCCGTTGTGCTCGGTGAGGCTTTCGACCTGGAACCAGTCAAGGAGAATATGCCTTTCCAGTGCGGGCTGGCCTACGTTTGGTGCGATGCAGGTTAGCCGCGTAGACTCGCGTGCGACGGGATCTTTGCTCTTCGGGTCGGCGAGGTCGTCGTGGAAGGCTAACCAGAATGACATGCATCCGCCGGCGGAGCCGCCGTAGCAGGCAAAACGCGATTTGTCGAGGTTGTATTTTTTTGCATGATAGCGCAGGAACTGGATCGCTCGGGCCCCATCGTGCATCTGCATTGGGAAAGGACCAACGTCGGTGAGGCGGTAGTTGATTGCTGCTGCGGAGATTCCGCTATCGAGCAGGGTCTTTACGTTGGCCATGGATACTTTGCTTTTGTCGCCGCCTCGAAATCCGCCGCCGTGGATGAATATGGCAAGCGGGGTCGGTGAGCCGTCTTCGGATTTGGCCAGCCACAGGTCGATAGCGTTTCTTTCATGAGGGCCGTACTTAAGGTCGGCATAGTCGGGCTCGATGAGGTGTTCGCTGCCTGCGGTTTTTTTGTCTTTCGCAGCGGCGGTGGGTTTAGCCTTGCCCATCATCTTGTCCCTGTAGGCCATTGCCTCTTCGGCGGTTAGTGTGCCGTCCTTGTTGGCGTCTGCGTCGGGGTACTTCTTCAGGAGCTTTTGCAGCTTTGCCTGGCGGCTGGATTGGGCGCCGATTGCGGTGACAGAGAGTATTGACGTCAGGATCGCTGATACGGCTATCAGTCGCAGCGCACTAAATGGGTGACAAGTTACACATCCTACGAGTTTTCTGTACATAACTACCTCCTTTATTGCACCCTTCTGTAGGTGCGGTTATTGGTATATTCGGCAATGTGCCTTTGGGCTGGATTATAGCGGCGGGAGCCCTGAATAGCAAGAATCCGGCGTTCCCGGCTTAAAAGAGCAGCTTTATTGCTGCCGCAGTGGCCAGGAGCTGGACGGCGATGTTAAACGCCTTTTGCGGTATCCTTTTCAGGACGAGTATGCCCGTTACCACCCCGATCAGGATCAGCGGCATCAGGCAGACGCTTATTTTAAGGCTCTCAGCGGTGATCAGGTCGCTCTTTACGCTCAAGGGGACCTTTATCCAGTTGACGATGAAGAAGAACCACGCGCACGTGCCGACGAATCGTATCTTGCCCACCCGCATCAGCAGCAGGTAAATCGTCATCACCGGCCCAGCCGCGTTCGCCATCATCGTCGTTATCCCGGCGAAGAGGCCAAGCGTCGGCGTGATCAGCGGATGATGTTTGGGCGTAGCGCCCTCTTCGACATTGCCGGATTTGGTCCGCTGGTGGTAGAGCCGTGCGGTGAGCATTATCAGGACGATGACGCCGATGATCGGCTTAAGCTGGCTGTCGCTGATCCGGCCCATCGCAAAAAAGCCGACAAGTATCCCAACCAGCGTAAGCGGCAACAGCCGCAAAATATGCTTCCATTCGGCATGGCGGCGATAGTAGGTGATAGCGAATATATCGGCAAAGATCAGCATCGGCAAAACAACACCAACAGACATCTTGGCAGGCATAACCGAAGCCATAAGCGGCACCACGAGTATGCTAAGGCCGGGTATCCCGGTCTTGGACACACCGATCATCACAGCAGCAAGCCCAGCCAAAAGCCACTGCCAAACACTAAAATCAATTGTCTCGAAGTTGAACATAGATTTGGATTTATATCATAGTGCGGGTGGAGCGGACAGCTTTATTCTTCGCTTTCCTCATTCATTTTTGGCTTCGAGAAGAACCCGACCACGCAGTATATCAATACTATCCACATGATCAAAGACAATCCACCAACCAGAAGCCACAAAGATAAATTGAAAGTTTTGGCTACACTCGCAAAAAGCATAAACCAATCCAGGATACCCCAAAAGAGAGGCAAGGCGCTTGCAATAAGAATTGCCCGCATTACGACACGCTGTTTCTTGCTGATTTCGATCCTTCGCTCTTCGTTCTTATCTCTTACTGTTACGAACCACCCTGCACCTATCGCCGCGAGCGGAATCCCCAGCAAGTAGGACTTCTCGTGGCAAGATGTCAAGTCCCATGTGCTCCATGTATGCACCGAAAAAGCGATCACAACTGCTGCAATGAACCCCCATCTCATAATCGCTATGACCTGACGCAGGTCTTGCTCTTTGCGAACCTTTTTTTTCTTTTGTGTGAAGGTGACTAACAACATTCCGAGTATCATGACTGCAACAAGTACCCATGCCCAGAATCGCTCGTACGGATCGCGGGTCTTAACAGCCATTATCAGATAAATCGGAATTGCTATGATCCCGACCCACCAGGCAATACGTTGTTTCTTATTCATTCTTCGCCTGCCGTTTCGTCTTTGTCCTTGAAGGTGCAGATCAGGCCGCCGCATACCAGTATTACGGTAAATGACCACAACAAAAGCTGGGCGACGGCCCCTATTGCGGAAAAGATCGACGGCAAAACCGGCAGCAGAATCGCCACTATTCCGATCCACAGTACGATAAGCTGTTTTTTGTTCATGATTTGGCCTTTCGCGTTAAAGAGTATCAGGTTCGTCTTTGGTGTGAGGTGAATTATGCCTGTTTTGCGGTGCTTGGCAAGGTTATTATCGGCGGTGGGGTTATTGGGTTAGATCTGCGGGGTTTTCGATCTGTTTTATGACGGCATTCAGGTACTTAGCTGCGTATGGGTCGGTTAAGATTCTTCTGTTTGCGGCGAGGGCGACGGACATGGTCTTTCGGGTTTTCATATTGCCGTCAATTGGGACGATACGCTCTTCGACGATGCCGATCGAGACGATCGCGGTCGCTCCCGGCGGGGCGATGGCGAAGAAGGACGATATCCCGTACATGCCAAGGCCGCTCAGGATGACGGCAGCCCCGGCGAAGTCGTCGGGCATTAATTTGTTGGCGCGGGCCTTTTTCAGCAGGGCGTCGCTCTCAGCGGCGATCTTCGGCAGGGGCATCTCAGCGGTGTCATGTATTACCGGTACGACCAGGCCCTGGGGTGCGGCTACCGCAAAGCCAACGCCCACCGTTTCGCTAATCTGGACATCGAGGTCGTCTTCATCGAGCCGGCCGGCCATTAGCGGCAACTGCCCGACCGCCCGGGCCATCGCACAGAGGAAAAAATCGTTGGTAGTAACGCGGATACCGACGGACTTGCAGTAGGGTTTCCGTATCTTGACCAGTTCCGTTACGTCGGCGCGGGATTCGAGGTAGCTGTAGGCGGCCTGCTGCTTTGACTTGAGCATGAGCTTGCCAATGAGCTTCTGTATCCTCGTAAGAGGTATCTTGTTGTCCGAAACGTCTACCATTGTTTAGTCGCTGGTCGTTAGTCGTTAGTTGATAGGGTTCACGATGTCCTGAACCTTATCAGTTAGTATTTAGTCGGGCTTGCTGGTCTGTGGGTATCGATTTGGTGCATTTTAGCGATAAGTTGTGGATTTGCAAGCACGTATTTAGCGATTGACAGCAGACCGGTAGTCGCCGGCTGGGCAGGAGGAAACCGGAAGAAAAACTGCTCGCGGCGAAAATTTTTTCGGTTTTTCCCCCCGCTGTCTTTAGACGGATGACAAACCTGATGACGGTTTTGTTATCGGACCGGGGCCGATAAAGGCAGCGAAAACGGGGTATCCGGCGGCGGATTTTGATTCAAGCAAAAAAGGCGGCCTTGCCGATGAAGCCGCCTACAGCGCTCTTGGCTAAGCTGCCGACGCTGAGAAAATATAAAGATCGTGCGGAATAAAAGTAGTAAGTTTTGCTTTTAAGGGAAGACAAAAATGAAGAAAGCAGTATTGGAAAAAGCGGACTGGCGAAAGATAGGCAAGACCAAGGTGGTAAGTGTCGCAAGCCCCTCCCATGTGGTACCCGCCTCTCCGCAGGCGATTAAGGTAACCAAGCCGCAGCGTCCTTCGGTTCCCCCGGCAGCGGCTAAGGTACGAGGCGGTCCTAACGTAGTCGAGCCCCAGCAGGGTGTCGGCGTTCCCCCTCCGGAGGCCATCGCCCGGGGCGATGGGGCCGAGCCGGGCGGCGTTCGAAAATACGAAGAGGTTAACATAGCGGAATATGACTCCAATTATGAGGTGAAAGAGATGGAAACGAGCACAGTTGCCAAACCAGAAACAAGGCAGGGACATTACACGAACAATACTATCGGAGGCGGCAAGGTGGAAAAGGCCAACGGCCCTCGCCGGTCGCAGGCCTCAGCCGCCAAGTCGCATGACGCATCGCGGCGAAGGGATCGGGATCTTCGTACTGGAATGGATGTGCTGGATCTGGAATTCCTGCTGACCGTGGTGGAAAATACCGGAGGCAACGATACCAACGAAATTGCAATGCGAAAGCTCAGCTTTAACGAGCTGATGCGCACCCAGCGGGTCCACGAGCTTGACAGCAGCGCGCTGAAGGTCTACGCAATGGACGAGTACGGTCATTTCGGTAAGGATATCCAGTGTGAGGCAATGAAGGAACTGACGGAGCGAACGCTTCACCGTGACCGGTAACATCTGAGCCAGTCTCAGATTTGAAGATCGCCGCCGGGTTTCGAGGCGAGCAGTTGGCAACCACAGAGCGATGTCGCCGTATATAAGCGAAGCGGTCGGCGGACATCGTTCGGTGGTTGCCGGCAAAAACGGGGACTGGTACGTTCTGTCGCAAGACAGGTTGTACCTGTATCCGCTTTTGACGGGGGTAGTCGGTTATCCGTCGTCCGGCGGGATATGGGCAGATAGACGGGGTATCGGGGCGGATAGAAAGGGTTGCTTGATGTTTGTGATCTGTTCGCATTGCCAGAATGAGTTCTATACTCCCGGTGAGCACGCGGGCAGGGAGATCAGTTGCCCAAAGTGCAGCAAGTCGTTTCAGGCCCGCCCGAAGTATGCCCAGAGCCGCCATATTGCGAGCCTTTCTTCGGGTCGTTGCAGCCTTTGCGGGCGGTCGGGGGATCAGCAGCCTCAGCCGAGGGATTTTAGCAGGGGTTTTCGGCGTTTAGGCCTGGTTTTATCGATTCTCAGCGGTTTTATTTGCATGATCATCGCCGATCGAGCCCAACTTGGCCTTGGCGATTTTCTCGACGGGGGGTTGGGCACGGACTACGGGCTGCTGGACGGTCTGTACATGAGTTTCGTGTCCTGGGTTGCCGGTTTTGGCGCGGTTTGGTTCATTTATGGCATCCTATGGTTCATTGTGCGGGGTTTTGTCGACAGTGGGCCAGCGGACAAGAGCAAAGGGCCCCCGAAGGGACCTTGAGCGGGGAAATCTTCAGGAAGCCACGAATCTATCGTAACAAGAGGGTCATCTCCTCGAAATTGGGTGGGGACACTATTTTGATATAAGGCAATCCCCTATGCGCATAGGGTATCCTTGGTGTGCGGCATGTTTGGGCATATTTTGCGGATTTTCCATAAAAAGTCTTGAAAAATTCTGCGAATTCTGTAATATGGGGCTTGCAAGTGGGTGGCAATTACGTTATTTTACTGCAAGTTACACATTTTACCGGGGGGGTTGGGTAGGCAGAAGTTGCAGTATCGCACATTAAAGACTTGTGGTAGGCACCACAGGCAAATGATTCTTATTTTAGTATGGAGATGTACAATGAAGATGAATGTCTCGATTATGTATGGGATAACTGCTACTGGCTATGTTGCCCAGAACTGCCAGGACGGCCCGGTCCTGACTGCGAAGGTCGCCAAGGAATTCAATATTCCGATGGCTTACCTTCAGAAGATCATGAAGCAGCTTGTCATGGCGAATATCCTGCGGAGCAAGAGGGGTCCGACAGGCGGTTTTTCTCTCGCGCGTCCCGCTGGTGATATCTCGCTGCTGGAAGTTTGGGAGGCTGTTGACGGTCCGTTGCGTAGCCATCTTGAAATGGCACAGCTTACAAACAAGGCCGCTTTTGCTACAAAGATGGAAGAAATCTGCGAAGAGGGAACGACCAAAGCCAAGTCGGTTCTGGCCGCCGCCAAACTTTCCAGTATCATATAAGGTAATACTGGCGTTTCGCATTTCGGTAAACGGCTGGGGGTATGCCCCAGCCGGTCGCGGTTTATTTAGATCGTTACATGACCTGTTACGGGGGAGGTCTGCGTTTACATCGGCTGCGGTTTGAGGGTCGGTGCATTGCCGGTCGTCTGCAATGGGGAAATGGGGCAGTGGTAAAAGGCATCTGCGGCTGTTATGGTCTTTTTCCGGGTTACATTCCTGATTATAGTTCTGGACAAACCGCGTTTGTCGCTGTATGGTATGGGTCTGTTTGATTCAGGACCAATAGAACCTTCGGATTAACTGGAAAGGGCTGACATGAAAACGACAAATGTATTATTGAGTATTGCACTTCTGATCTCTCTTCTCTGCAGCATTTCGCAGGCTCAGGACTCGCTACGTTTTCGAGGCGCTGACGGCTCAGGTGTAGCCGATGCCTCGGGGCTGCCGACGACGTGGGATTCTCAGAAGAATATCGTCTGGAAAACCGATCTGCCGGGCCCCGGCACCTCAAGTCCGGTTATCCTTGGCTCGAAGATATATCCGACGAGCTACTCGGGTTATGCCGAATCGGAGGATGAGCCGGGCGATCTGGAAAATCTGTTCCGCTATCTTATCTGTCTCGATCGCAAAAGCGGCAAGCTGCTCTGGTCGAAGAAGTTCAAGGCCAAGATGCCCGATTCGGTCTACAGCGGCGGCAACAACTCGAAGCATGGTTACGCATCGAGTACTATCGCGACGGACGGCAAGGGTCTTTACGTGTTTTTCGGCATCTCCGGCGCTTACCGGTTCGATCTGGACGGCAATATCAAATGGACTGCGGACCTTGGCTCGGGCATCCACGGCTGGGGTTCGGCTACGTCGCCGCTATTGTATAAGAATCTCGTGATCATAAACGCCAGCATCGAGAGCGAGTCGATGGTAGCACTGAACAAGGCCACCGGCAAGATCGTCTGGCGGGCCCAAGGCATTGCAAAGTGCTGGAGTTCGCCGATGCTCGTCGATGTCGGCGGCAAGCAGGAGATCGTACTTAACGTCCCGAAAAAGCTCACCGGATACGATCCAGCCACGGGCGAGGTGCTTTGGCATTGCGAGGGCCTTCCGGACAGTTATCTGTGTCCCAGCGTCGTCTCGAATGACGGCGTTGTATTTGCCATGGGCGCCCGCAAGAATACGACGATGGCCGTTCGCGCCGGCGGCAGGGGCGATGTAACCGATACACATATCCTTTGGAGCGTCAGAAAAGGCTCGAACGTCACGTCGCCGGTTTATCTCGGCGGCTATCTGTATTGGTTCCACGAAAAAAACGGAGTAGCCGTCTGCCAGAACGCCAAAACGGGCGAGGTCGTCTACGAAGAAGACCTTGAGCCCGAGCCGGACCTGATCTATGCGTCGATAACGGCTGCCGATGGCAAGCTGTATGCCCCGTCGCGAGAGAACGGCACGTATGTCGTTGCAGCAAGCCCCAAGTTCAAGCTGCTTGCAGTCAACAAGTTCCAGGACGACCCGTCACGGGCAAACGCCTGCATCGTCGTCTCCAACAACCAACTGGTAATGCGAACCGACAAGGCGATCTACTGCATTGGAAAGTAACAGACGCCGGCCAAAAAGACAGCATGTTGCCATGTGAGCAAACACGGGCCTTGGGTCTCAATGTGCTATTTCCTCAGTGTTCGTGCGAGGAATGCTTCGCGATAGTGCCGGGCTACTGCGAGATGCAGAATAAATGTTTTTCGCCGCGGATGAATAGTTCGTTACCAACGGGTGACGGAGTTGCGTCGACCGTTTCGTCGACCGAGTTGGTTGCGACGACGCTGAATTGATCGCTATCCTTGATCACAACGGTCGTTCCGCTGCGTCCTGTCAGATAAACATAGCCTCCGGCTGCGATGGGTGATGCGTAGGTGCTTGTAACGCCGGGAACTTCGGTGGCCGTGTAATGGTGCTTTCCGGTCGCGGCGTCAACGCACAACAAATCCCCTGATTTGCCTCTATAAAAGTAAACCCGTCCATCCGACAGCAATGGCGACGAAACATCGGGGGTATCGCGATCCAGTGTCCAGACGACATGCTTTGTGTTTTCAATGTCACCCTGGCCATCCAGGCGAAAGGCACCCATGAACATTCCACGATAGCCGCTGCCGATAATGACAAGACCGTCGGCGGCAACAGCCGACGCGACAGGACGCTCGGTTTGGCCGCCGCATCGCCAGAGTTCTTTCCCCGTTTCCAGATCGTATGCTCTTGCGCAGGTCTGTCCGTTCATGATGACCTGTTTCGACCCGTTATGCTCGACGACTAATGGACTTGCCCAGCACGTCGGCTCATCCCGTTCGGTCTGCCAGACGATCTCGCCGGTTGATTTGTCGAGTGCGTACAGATACGACGTCCCTTCATGGTCCCAGGGCACCAGGATCCTGTCATCTTCGAGCGTTGGCGAGCTTCCTTCGCCGAAACTGTTTCGAGTGTCCATTTGCCCGAACTTGTGATCCCATATCAGTTTCCCGTCCATCGTGTAACAGTAAAGCCCGCGGGAACCGAAGTGGGCGTAAACATGTTCGCCATCGGTACAGGGCGACGCGGATGCGAACCCGTTCGTCGAGTGCGTTCCCTGATGAGGTGTCGCCTCAGCCGCCGTTCGCTCCCAGATCAGACGGCCATCGCTGCGATCGAAACAGAGGAGCTTAAATGCCAGTTTCGATTCCCGTCCGCCAGCACTACTAACGCCACCGCCACCGGAAGGACGTCGACCTTGAGGTCCTCTGCCGCCTCTTCCGCCCTGGCCGCCTCTGCCTCCCCGACTGCCCCCGCTGGCCTGAGATTGAGGGCGTCTTTGAGGTGCAGATCGCTGCGTCTGTTGTGCGGTGTCATTACCAACAGACTCGCTATCGGCTGGGACCGCTGTGACGACGAAGACGCGATTTCCCCAGATCACCGGCGAACCCGAGCTTCGCCCCGGAATTGCCACCTTCCATTTCACATTCTTCGTACTGCTCCACTCTACCGGCGGATGTGCGTTTGCCGCTACGCCGTTTCCCGTCGGGCCGCGCCAGTGTGCCCAATTGTCAGCCATCGATGAACATTGGAATATCACAACAAACAGAACCGATAATGAAAATAATTTTTTCATAAAAAAACCCTCTTAACTGAAATTAACCATTTACACGCTGAAACAGCATACCTGTTCCCGTACGATACCAAAAATCTTATCAAAATCACATCGAACTGTCTAATGCGTCATTTCAGTTCGGCACTGCCACTCGTCTCGATCTTAAAGACCGTCGCCATATCCTTGCCGCCCCTGTGCGGCGTTATCCTGAGGCCCTTAGTGCTCTGCTTGAACTCAGGCTTGCCCCTTACGCCCAACATCGTCACAGCCGTAACCTCCAGATCGCCCGCAATAGCATGTTTGCCAAACGACTTGACCAGGATGTCCTCGTCCTTGCCGACCTCACTTAGCACGATCGCATAGATCGTACTGCCCTTCCGCGTAAAGCGAATGTCCTCAACGCCATACTGCAAATAGCCGCCGTGCTTATGCGTAAATCCGCCGCCCGCCTTCAGCCGCGTCGGCCCCTCGCCAAACACCAGCCACGGACGCGTCTCATAGATCGACTCGCCGTACTTGCCAAGCCACTTACCAATGCCAAGAATAACCTCCTTCTGCTCGTCGGGTATAGTCCCGTCAGCCATCGGCGAAATATTCAAAATAAGCTGACCATTCTTACTGACGATATCGATCAAAACATGCAGCACCTGCCGCAAGGGCTTGATCTCCAGGTCCTGCGTATAACACCAACTGCCCAAACTGATGGTATCATCGGTCAACCACGTATACTCGGTCAGCTCGTTCATCCGGCCCTTCTCAAGGTCGAGCACAGCCAACTCCTGCGGCAGATCCTCCTGCTTAAACGTAACGACAACCTCCCTGCCCTGCCGCTCGGCTGCGTTGAAATAGTACGCCAAAAACTCACGCTGAGCCTCATGGGGGATCTGGTCAAGCCATGAATCGAACCAGATCAGGTCCGGCTCATACTTATCGATCACCTCGAACAACTTACCCTTCCAATTCTCGATAAACTTCTCTTCCGGTATCCTGCCGTATAATATCTGCAATTCCGGATCGTCCGTAACAAGCGGCGTCCCCTCAAGCGGCGGATAATGACTTGCCCAAAAGTGCCTGCCATGGGGATAAGGCTCGCCTGGCATATCCAGCCGTTGCAGATTCCTGGCATGATGAAAAGTAGCAACAAACTTCATCCCCCGCTCGCGGATAGCCTTCTCCAGCTCACCGGTAATATCGCGCCTGGGACCCTTATCGCCAACATTCCACGGATTAACATCGCTGGCCCACATACTAAAACCGTCATGATGCTCAGCGACAGGACCGGCAAAACGAGCACCGGACTTTACGAACAGATCCGCCCACTCGTCAGCATCGAACTTCTCAGCCTTGAACATAGGCACAAAATCATGATAACCAAACTCGGACGACGGACCATAAGTCTCAATATGATGCGCATACTCAGGCCGATCCGAAAAATGCATCCGTCGCGGATACCATTCGCTGCCGAACGCCGGCACGCTGTAGACTCCCCAGTGCCAGTAGATGCCGAACTTGGCATCGCGGAACCAGTCGGGGGCGGCTGGGTGCTGCCTGAGGGACTCCCAACTCGTATCGTAAGGTCCGCCCTGTTTGGCTTTGGCGGTCTGCCCGGTCTGGCTGGCACAGCCGGAAAGGGTCGAAACCATTATGAAAACACATAAAACACAGCCGATTACACGAATGTTTCTGCTCATTGTCTTGCCTCCGTAATATGGTTGTTAGAAATACCTAAACGAGGTAGACAGGATATCCACTATGTTTATAAAGTCAAGCCCCCGCCCCCACACGCCGCCATCGGGCTGACTGAAAATCCGCCCTGAGACGCGGAAAAATGTTTTTCAATTCTCCTGTTTTTTCGCCGATATCCCTTAACAGAGCCGCAAAAAAATCCGATATAAAAACTGACTCGGTCCTTAATAAGGCAAACGTCTGTAACTGCTTGATTCGAAAAGACTTATGCAAATGTTGCGGAAACGTAAAAAAGCAAAGAACAGGCCCTCGGGACCGAAAACATAACAACCAATTGGAAAAGGCAGCACGCAAGGGACAATATGGACGCGCAAAACGCAAGTGACAACACACAGCCGGCAAGCCAGAACGACCAGCCCACATCCGCATCCAGCCTAAACAGCCTCGAGGTCATAACACCATTAGCCAAGCATCTCAACTGCCTCGATATTAAAAAGATAGCCGAGGTCTGCGTTACTGACCTCCCAAAGCTCCTCGGCGCCCGGCTTGCCTCGCTGTATATTCTGGATGAATCCAGTGATATATTGCATCTCCAGAAGAATAGCCACCCATTTCTCGTAAACAATATCGTCTCGCTCAACCAGAATCCGCCCTCGCCAATGGTCGCAGCCGTCAGAAGCAAGGAATTGATGGCCATCGGAGACCTTGAATCTCATAAAAGTCCAGGCATGGACAAGACCAAACGTGCCTTTACCCAGAACTACATGACCAGCAGTTGCATTATCGCACCGCTGATCTGCCTGGGACGCGTCGTCGGCGTGCTGAATATAACCGACAAGATCGACGCCCCGGAATTCACAACCGAAGACGTATCCGTTATTGAACTCTTCCGCCAGTTGATCGGCGCCTCCATCGGCAACATCAACCTCTTCGAAAAGACCCAGCGACAGGCTGAGACCGACGGCCTTACGGGTATGCTCAACCACAGGACTTTTTATGAAACACTCGAGGCCGAGCTGCGAAGATCCCAGCGATACGGCGGGCAAATCTCCATCATTATGGCCGACGTCGACAACCTCAAGCCAATAAACGACACCCACGGCCACCTTGCCGGAGACCTGGCGATCAAGCAGATCAGCCGAAGAATTTCCGCCTGCATCCGCCAGATCGACGCCGCTGCAAGATACGGCGGAGACGAATTCGCCATCATACTGCCAAACACCTCCCTGTCGGATGCCGTCGTCGTCGCGGAAAGAATGGTCAAAATGGTCTCGTCAAGCCCGATGATCTGGGAGCAAAACCAGATGAATCTCTCCATAAGCGTCGGAGTAGGACAGTACGGATCCGATGCCTGCGCCGGAGACGTCACAAAAGCAACAGACCAGGCAATGTACGCCGCCAAACAAGCCGGAAAAAACAACGTACAAGTATTCCAGCAACAAAACACCTGACAACCAACGCCAACTTAACGCCTTGGCAGCCAGCAGACACTAAATTCGTAACACTTTAGCCAAATACCACTTGCGCGGTGTCATTCCATCGCTCGCCGCGGCGGAGCGCATCGCAGCCGGGAAAACTGGAATCCGACATAAAACAACATCCGCCAAATGGGGAAGCTTTTTAATTTACAATTTACAATCTACAATTTACAATTGTCGTGCTTTGGAATTGTTTTATTGGAGAATATGATGAGGTATTTCGTCGTTTGTGCTGTCGTGAGTGTATTGCTGCTGTCTTTTGGTTGTGGTTCTAAGGACGAACCTGCGGGTTTGCAGCCTGAGGGCGAGCAGACCCGAACTAAGCCGGCTCAGGAACGATCGGAGGCCAAACCGGTGCCAGCCAAACCGGTCAAGCCGGCTGGGCCTGAGTTCTTTGAAGCTGCCCTAAGTGGCGACATGGAAGCCGTCAAGGCGGCTCTCGACGACGGGGTCGATGTCAATTCGCAGAATCCCGAAGGCCGAACGGCATTGATGTTCGCCGCTTTCGATGGGCACAAGGACCTCGTCGAGCTGCTGATCGACCTCGGCTCAAGCGTCAATGAACGCGACATGTCCGGACGTACAGCCCTTCTATACGCATCGACCGGTCCCTATGCCGAGACCGTCGCCCTGCTGCTTAAGCGGGGGGCCGAAGTAGACGTTGCCGACAGCGACGAGGGTTTCACCGCGCTTATGTTCGCAGCGGCGGAAGGACAAAGGCAGGTCGTCGAACGGCTGATGGATTATAACGCAGATGCACAGATCAAGGATGTCGACGGCGATACAGCCCGTGATTTCGCAGCCAAAAACAGCCACAAAGAGATTGTCGAACTCCTGGATTCTTACACAAAAAATTCACCATAAAGGCAACATAAAAAACAGCTTCGTAGCACAGCCAACAAATCTTATCTGCCTATAAG